>JBILFS010000144.1:0-5609 GCA_044351455.1 Paludibacter sp.
ACAACCAATTTCGATATTCACTTCTTCCAATACTGCATCTCCCGGATAAGGTGGAATCATTAACCAATCGCCTTTACGAAAAGCAGTTTTGGTATTGGCTTCTATCACAAGACTTTTGCGACCTTTGATGCTTTTACCCATAAAAACATCCAACAATTGTTGACTATCTGTAGGTTTTGCAGCTGCTCCAACTAATTTGGAAAGCGATTCAAGTAAATCGACCTGACAAACCAATGCATCGGAAACCTGCGGTTTAATTTTGCCTTTCCAATAGGTGAAAAACGGAACTCTACATCCGGCTTCATACAAACTATATTTACCACCTTTCAATGGCCCGTTGGGTTTATGATCGCCCAATTTTTCAACAGCATCATCGAAATAGCCATCGTTTAAAACGGCTCCATTATCGCTCGAAAATACGATTAGGGTATTTTCCAAAACACCCTCTTTTTCAAGTGTTTTGATAAATTCACCTACACACCAATCGGCTTCTAAAATAACATCCCCACGAGGCCCTAAGCCCGATTTACCTACAAACCGCGGATGTGGTGTGCGGGGCACATGTGGTTGATGCATGGCGTAAAACAAGAAAAATGGTTTTGATTTATGCTCTTTTACGTAGTTTTGTGCTTTCACTAAAAAGTAATCTGCCATGTCTTCGTCCACCCAATTGGCACTTTTCCCGCCTTTTACATAGCCTATGCGCGGCACGCCGTTTATTATGGAACTATTATGTCCGTGATGCCACTTCATACGAAGCAATTCGGGATTTAATTTGCCGGTTGGCTCACCTTCAAAATTGGTGTCGTAATTCACCTGAATTGGGTCGTTAGGATCCAAACCAACTACATTTCCATTTTCAATAAAAACTGTTGGTACACGATCCTGAGTAGCGGCTATCACACACGAATAATCAAAACCAACCTCGTTAGCTCCCGGGGTAATTTTCTTATTCCAATCAACAATACCTGTACCCATTCCCAGATGCCATTTGGCCACTACTGCTGTTTGATAACCCGCACTGCGAAGCACTTTAGGCAGGGTTTGTTGTTCAGTACCTATCAAAAGAGGTGCAGTACCAGGTAAAATTTTTGCATCTTTATTGCGCCATGGGTATACGCCTGTAAGCAAACCATAGCGACTTGGTGTACTGGTAGCTGAAGTAGCATAACCGTTTGTAAACCTTACACCATTATTGGCAAGTGCGTCAATATTTGGAGTTTTAATCTTACCTCCATAGCAACTAATATCACCATAACCCAAATCATCGAGATAAATAAAAACGATATTCGGTTTTGAAATGTTGTTTGCTGCAATTACAGGCACTATTGGTAGCGCGAGTAGTGATAATATTGAATTTGAAATTCTCATTCTTCCGTATTTTTCTTTTTAGCTTTTTTCTCTTTTTTAATCAATGGAAATATATCAGATTCAACACGTCCATTCTTTGCTATGTTCAGAAATTCTGCCTTTAATTCGGGCATTGAAGCAGATAAATCTGTTTTTTCATACGGATCTTTAGCCAAATTGTAGATTTCGATCGTTGGCTCTTGATTTTTCACATTTTTGATTACAGCTTTCATATCGCCTTTCCGGATCCCCTGAGCTTGTGCACGTTCCCAATAGAGGTACTCATGTTGAAGCTGTTTTTTATTTTTACCTAAAAGTGTTGGCAAATAAGATATACCATCAATGTTATCAGGTTTTTTTACTTTGACAATCTCTGCACAAGTAGGCAGAAAGTCCCAAAAGGCAGTAATGTGATCAGATGTGCTACCTGCTTTTATTTTTCCTTTCCAACTTGCAATCACCGGACTTTTTATACCGCCTTCGTACATTTCAGTTTTACGTCCATGCAGCTGTCCGCCTGTATTTAAGTAGCTATCTTCATCCGGTCTAAGAGCTGAGCCATTATCACTTGCAAAAATTATCAAGGTATTGTCCAACAAATTCAACGCTTTCAGTTTTGCAACAATTTCTCCTACTTGTGTGTCCAAACGCGAAGTCAACGATGCATATTTAGGCACAGAAAAATCTTCCGCATGAGCTTCACTTACAGGGAAACCTGTTTTTTTTGCATAATATGCCAACACATCATCATCTGGTTGATGATAGGGTGAATGTGGCAAAGTAGGTGCAAAGTAGAGGAAGAAAGGTTTGTTCTTGTTTTTATCAATAAATTTTAATGCTTCCTCTTCAATAACCACCGGAGTATAGACTGTAAATGGTGTTTTGATATTGCCCGTTAAAGTTACAGAGTCGTCATTTTGACGAAGGTAAGTGGTATAATAATCATGTGCATGACGTTGACAGTTATATCCGTAAAATTCATCAAACCCTTGTTTGTTTGGCGAGCCTTCTGAGCCGGGAAATCCTAATCCCCATTTACCAAATGCTCCAGTGGTATAACCGGCACTTTTCATTACCTCAGCAACAGTAACATGACTTGCCGGAATTGGTTCATTTCCCTCAAATGGATATGGTAAATTGTCTCTTACCCAGGCATGTCCGGTATGCATTCCAGTCATTAATGCACCTCTCGAAGGCGCAGAAATATTTGAGCCGCAATAGGCATTTGTAAATCTCATTCCCTGTTTTGCTAATGCATCGATATTGGGAGTTTCAATTACTTTGCCACCAAAACAACCAGCTTCGTGATATCCCAAATCATCAGCCAGAATAAATACAATATTCGGTTTATCGGTTGATTTTGAAACTGGTTTCTTGTCTTTTGCAGAAACATTTAATGCTAAAAGTGAAACTGCAGGTAGTATAAAATTGTTGATTTTCATGTGTTTATACATTTAAAAATATGAATAATGAGTTTATTGTAAAGTTTAAATTTATTGGTTATTCCCCATCACGCGATTCAACCCAATCTGCGGGCATTGGAACTGTTTTAAAACCGTATTTCTCGAAAAACTTATCAAACATATTGTAGTACTTCTCTTTGTACATTTTTTGCATTTTTTCTTCGCGTGCTTGCGGATAATAATCGAAAATATCCCCATTTCCCAATGCACGTGGATCTTTCTGTTGTTTCAAAGCCTTATCCATTTTTGATTTAAGCTCTTTTATCACGGAAACATATTGGGGATTGTTAGCTAAATTGTGGACACAATCGGGGTCTTTCACTATATCGAATAGTTCATCGGTTGGGCGTTTCCCAAAAGCCAACAAGTAATACTTGTAATCCATATCTGTTTCCTTTAATTCGGTTAGATAAGTTTTAGTTGGTGAGTCATCCGTATTATTATATCCGTATTGTGGATCTCCGGCTGGCCATCTGTTTTCTTTATAGTTATGCACATAAAGATATTTATCAGTTCTGATGGCACGCGCAGGATAACCTACGTTTATTTGATCACCTTCTACTCGTCCCATATCGTGACGTTCTTTGCCAACTAATGAGAAATTGCGGTTTTTGTCAACTCTTCCGGATTTTATAGAAAGCAACACATTCATAAAACTTTTGCCAGTCATCTGACTGTGAGGTTTTAATCCTGCAGCTTCCATAATGGTGGGTGCTACATCAGGGAAATTTACAAAATCGGTAACTGTTCTGCCTGGTTTAATTTTTTCTCCCCATCGAATGGCCAATGCTGCATGAAAATCTTCGTCGTAAATTTGACCTTTAATTCGCGGAAATGGCATTCCCTGATCGGAAGTCGCAATAATTATGGTATTATCAATAAAACCATATTTGGTTAACAGTTCTAACGCTTTACCTATCATCATATCGTGGTATTCAACCTCAACAGCATAATCCGCTAAATCGCCACGAACCAACTCATTGTCAGGAAAAAACTCCTGAACATTGATTAGATTCAAGTCAATTCCGGCTTTTTTGTAGGAATCTTTCTCGTATTTACGATGTGCTTCATGCGTTCCAAACCAGAAGCAAAATGGTTTAGATTTGTCCAATCTCTTCAAATATGCTTCGAAATTGGAGGCATAATCCTTTTTGCTGATGCCTTTTGTAGGGGGTGTTAACGAAATATCATTGTATTCCCAACCTGCAGGATTGTGTTTACCGTAATATACTCCCGGACCCCATCCTTTACCGGTAAACCCGATATCATATCCGACCTTTTCTAACTCAGTAGGATAAAAAGTAAATTTTTCGGGCATTACAGGAATGTGATTTGCTGCTTCTTCGAGTTGCCATGAATATCGACCTGTTAAGAAACAAGCTCTGGAAGGCGAACTTTTTGGATTACAAACATAGGCATTTGTAAACATCACTCCTACTTTGGCAATTCGGTCGAAGTTGGGCGTTTTAATGTACTTGCAGCCATAAGCACCCATGCTGGTGCGCGAAATATCGTCGCCCATAATAACCAAGATATTTGGTCGTTTGGTTTCACTCGCAACATTTGACGAGACACAAACACCTGCTAAGGCTATTGTCAGTGAAGTGCTGTTTAAAATTGAATTTCTCATCCTTTCAAAATTTTATTTTTTTCGTGTAATATCTACTTCAATCCCATTGAAAATATCATCCTTTTTATCTGTATTTACCAACATAAAATCAGAACCAAATTTTCCACTGCGATTAACAATGGCATCAGTAATAGTAATGGTTTCTGTTTTCCATTTATTATCACCTTTACCCTTAACTTTTAAAGCAGATTTCATCTTTTTTCCACCTTTGTTATAATTAAGCGACCATGTAGAACCTGCAATTTTATCTAACCAGGTGATATTAAAGGTAAGACTTGCAGGCTTTGAATCTACAAACATCTCGTCGTCGAATTTGAAATACATGGTTTTTTTACCAGAGGCATTTTCGAACGAACGGGCAAATCGATCATATTTAGATGATTTTTCATCAATGGTTCCACGCACTCTGAAAAGTCCTATAGAAGTTTCGTTGGGTTTAATTTGCGTCAAGAATCGTTCGTAGTTGCCGTCTTCTATATCCCAACCCACATCATTATAGCCCGTTTGTTTTTCCCGTTGGTTTACCTGACCGATACATGCTGATTCTAAATCATCTATTCTGGCTCCTCTTGAAGCATATGCTTTGCAAATGTTGCTGTATCGTTCAAGATTTTTCTCTTTGGCAACTCCAAATATTTTCTCCGGGAATTTAACAGTGTCGGCAGCATTTAATCCTTCGTGAAAAACTGAAATTGCAGCAGTGGCAGTAGCAGGGTAAACCTGTTGCGCATATTTATTGTACATTCTGAAAATATCGCTAACCTCCTTATTTTCAACAGCATATTTTATAGCACCTTTGGTGACATTTGCTGAAGACAATCCGGTATTTAATGCACTAAGTGAAGACCAATAAAAACCTAACTCTTTATTGATGTTGAATATTGGTTTGTTCCATGAATCATCCATTTCGGCTGCCGAAAAGAGTTTCATTCCTTTGGGATTGATGAGGTATGGCGTCCATTGCTCTTTAAATGATTGTTCGCCAGATAAATGATGCCCTCTGTTGTAAGCTCCTCCTTTAATACCAAAACCAATTTTAGGGTCGATAGTTTTCATCACCCAATTGTATGCTATGGGTTGTTTTTCAGGATCTACACCATTGAAAACCAATACCAATTGTCGGTCGGATACATCATTAAAACACTTTTTGTATTGTTCAAAAGCCT
>JBILFS010000145.1:0-5596 GCA_044351455.1 Paludibacter sp.
CTCAACAATTATGAGCATCTCAGGTGAAAAAGTGAAGAATATTATGGTGAATCAGCTGGCAGCAATTGAGAATTATATTTACTGGGATGGGACCAATAATGCCCTCCGGATGGTCTCTCCTGGTCTCTATTTGATGTTTGTTCAGTATTTTCACCCTGAAACAGGTAAAAGAAAATCATCAAGTATACCGATAGCGGTGGCATTCCGCTAATATTTAAATTAATTAACACCTAAATTCCGATAAATCAGCTATCTTTGCAGTCGTTTTTTTAATTCAAAACATTTTAATATGGATAAAGTCAGCTATGCGCTGGGATTAAGTTTGGGGAACAACCTCAAAAACAGTGGATTCGAAGGTTTGGAGTATTCAGATATGTCGAGGGGAATTCAACATGTGATGGAAAATCAAACACCTGAAATGAGTATTCAGGAAGCACAGAAAATCATCAATGAGTATTTTCAGATTTTGCAGGAAAAGATGCATGCAAAAGCCATTGAAGCAGGTCAGGAATATCTTGTCCTTAATGCTAAGAAGGCAGGTGTGGTTACTACTGAAAGTGGGTTACAGTATGAAATTATTTCTGAAGGTACTGGTGAAAAACCAGTTGCATCTGATACTGTAAAAGTTCATTACCATGGAACTTTGATTAGTGGAGAAGTTTTCGATAGTTCTGTTAACCGAGGAGAACCTGCCACTTTTGGAGTTTCTCAGGTGATCAGTGGTTGGGTAGAAGCTCTTCAGTTAATGCCGGTTGGTTCTAAATGGAAATTAGTTATTCCTTCAAATCTTGCTTATGGAGCTCAGGGAGCCGGACAAATGATTGGCCCCCACACTACATTGATTTTTGATGTTGAACTTATTGATATAGTATAATTTTAATTTTTAAATATAATGAAAAAACTTTTATTGATGATGCTTGCCGTTTCAACGATTGCAATGGCAGGTACAAAAGAAAAAAAACCTAAAAAGGATAAAAAACAAAAAAAACAAACTGAAGTTGTAGTTGAAAAACCAGCAATTGTTTTTGCAAACGAAATTGATTCCATGAGTTATTCACTTGGTGTTAATATTGCGAGCGATTTAACACGAAATCTTAAATCAATTCCCGGTGGAACATACAATAAGGAATTATTTCTTAAAGCTTTCGGTACGGTATTTAATGGCGACTCAGCTGTAATTTCTAATGAAAATGCAATGGCTTTCCTTCAGAGTTATTTTACTAAAGCACAGGAAAAACAGGCAAATGATAAAAAAGCAGAAGGCGAAAAATTTCTGAAGGAAAATGCAAAAAACCCTGCTGTTCAAACAACTGCATCCGGACTTCAGTATATTGTATTAACAAATGGTAATGGCCCTAAACCTGTTGAAACCGATAAAGTTAAGGTTCATTACGAAGGTACTTTGCTTGATGGCACTAAATTCGATAGTTCATACGATAGAGGTGAGCCAATCGAGTTTCAGTTAAATCAGGTTATAAAAGGATGGACAGAAGGTGTTCAATTAATGCCAAAGGGATCAAAATATAAATTTTTCATTCCTTACGAACTTGCTTATGGCGAACAGGGCGCCGGTGGGTCTATTCCTCCTTATGCAACGCTAACTTTTATAGTAGAATTGATTGATATCAATGCTCCTGCCGTTACTGATCAAATAAAACCTTTAGAAATAAAATAATTTTAAAAAAATGAAAAGAATAACTAACATTCTGATGGCTGTTACAGTATCAGCCATCTTCGTATTTAGTTCATGCAGCGACAACAAAGCCAAAGAGGCTAAGTTGAACAGTTTGAATGACAGTATTAATTACACTTTAGGCCATTGGCAGGGTGACATGTTCAGAACTCAGTATTTTGCCGAAGATAAAGATGGTGAAATTCTGAATGCTTTTATCAAAGAAATGGATAAGTCTTATAAAGCAAAGGAACAAACTGAAATGTATACGCTTGGTATGCAGGTAGGTAAATACTTCAACGAACAGATTAAAAAAGGTCATTTTGGAGATTCTACCCTTAAAGGTGATAGCAAAATGCTTATGAGAGGTTTGATTAATGCGCTTAATGAATATAAAGATGTGTTAACTCCGGAGCAGTCCGACTCGATTGTTCAGGCAGTTCAAATGAAAATTCAGGCTAAAATGATGTCTCAACAACCTCAGCCACAGCCACAGCCACAACCACAACAATAATCTCAATCCGGTATAAATAATTATATAATTTTAGAAAAATGAAAAAGAATCATATATTTTTAACAGTTGTGGCAGTCATTGCCATTCTGGTAAGTGCCTGTAATAATAGCAAACCAAAATCGGTTGAGCTGAAAGATGGAAATGATAGCTTAAATTATGCTTTTGGTTATTCAAATGGTAAGATTATCAAAGAATATCACCTTAGCAAAGATTCAACAGGTGACGGACTAAAAGATTTACTTGCAGGTATCGAAGCAGGTTTGGATGAAAAAATCATTGAAGATGAAAAACTTCAGAATATCACAGAATTGGGTAAAATGATTGGTAGCCAGTTGAAATCAAACAAGAATTTCTATGGTGATAGCACAATAAGTGTTGATTATAAACTTATCCGTCAGGGCTTGATTAATGGTATCACAGAATTCAAAGGCGAATTTACAGCGGAAACTGCTCAAAACTATTTCAATTCAACCATGGAAGCTCTTCAGAAAAAGAAATCAGAAGAGATGTATAAAGAAAACAAACTTTCAGGGGAACTGTTTTTGAAAGAAAACACTAAGAAAGCCGGCGTTGTAACTACTGCTTCGGGATTACAATATGAAGTAATCAAAGAAGGTAATGGAGCAAAACCTGTTGCAACCGACAAAGTAAAAGTTCATTATCATGGTACATTTGTTAATGGTGAAAAGTTTGATAGTTCTGTTGAACGTAATGAGCCAGCTGAATTTGTTTTGAATGAAGTTATTAAAGGCTGGACTGAAGGTGTTCAGTTAATGTCAGTTGGGTCAAAATATAAATTTTATGTTCCTCAGGAACTGGCCTATGGAAATCAGGAGAGAGGCAATATCAAACCTTACTCAACTTTAATTTTTGAAGTTGAATTACTCGGAATTGTAAAATAACGATTCAATCTGAAACTTTTTTCTTATATTTGCTGTACATTTGATAGTAAAAGAGCAGAAACATGGAAAAAATAGATCAGTTAGACAGAAAAATCCTGAGAATTATCAGTCAAAATGCACGAATGCCATTTAAAGATGTTGCAGAAGAGTGCGGAGTATCGCGTGCAGCAATACATCAGCGGGTACAACGCTTGATCGATTTAAATGTAATAACAGGTTCTGGCTATCATGTGAATCCGAAAATGCTGGGATATCATATTTGTGTATATATCGGCATTACGCTGGAAAGAGGATCAATGTATAAGGAGGTTGTTCAACAGCTGGAAGCTGTTCCGGAAATTGTTGAATCTCAATATACCCTCGGTCATTATACGATACTGATTAAGCTCTATGCTAAAAATGATGAGCACTTGATGGAACTTCTTAACGGAAAGATCCAGGAAATACCAGGAGTTGCTTCTACTGAAACGCTGACCTCATTAGATCAGCGTATCAGGAGAACAATTCCTATCGAATAATTGCAAATTACATGGAAACAGTAGTTAGTGGCATTCGCCCTACAGGAAATTTACACCTCGGAAATTATTTCGGGGCATTGCGGAATTTTATCACAATGCAACATGAGCATAATTGCTTCTTTTTCATTGCTGATTATCATTCTCTGACAACACATCCAACACCTCATGATTTACATGGGAATGTGAAACAGGTTTTAGCGGAGTATCTGGCAGCGGGACTTGATCCTGAAAAAGCTACCTTATATATCCAAAGTGATGTACCGGAAACCGCCGAATTATATCTTTTTCTGAATATGAACGCCTATATCGGAGAATTGGAAAGATGTACTTCTTTCAAGGATAAAATTCGTCAGCAACCTCAAAATGTAAATGCAGGATTGCTCACATATCCAACACTGATGGCTGCTGATATCATCATTCACAAAGCTACGAAAGTTCCTGTTGGTAAAGATCAGGAACAACATCTGGAAATGACCCGACAGTTTTCAAATCGGTTTAACCGCATGTATAATGTTGAATATTTCCCTGAACCACAGGCGTTTAATTTCGGGCAGGCCCTTGTTAAGATTCCGGGATTGAATGGAAGTGGAAAGATGGGTAAATCTGAAGGTGAAGGGAATGCCATCTATCTGGCTGATGAACCTGAAGCTATCAGAAAGAAAGTGATGAAAGCAGTAACTGATTCCGGACCAACTGTGCCAAATCAGGAGAAACCTGAAGTAATTCAGAATATTTTTCAGTTGATGAAGGTTGTATCTGCTGCTGAAACACTAAATTATTTCGAGGATATGTACAATAGCTGTCAGATTCGCTATGGCGATATGAAGAAACAACTTGCAGTTGACATGATAGCGTTTACTGAGCCCTTCAGAGAGAAAATAAAGGAGAACCTGAGCAATGAGGCTTATATCTCCAAAGTGGCTGCAATGGGCAGGGAAAAGGCACATGAGAGTGCTTCAAAAACTATCAGGGAAGTCAGGGAGATTGTCGGATTTAAAAGGTTTTAATTCATTTCTTCTATTTGCAGTAAATTCCTTAGATGATAATACATCTCAACCGAATTTGAAATAACTTCCTCTCTCTTCAGCAAAAAAACTTTGTTGAATTCATGTGACTTATGTGGTTCAATTTTTACTTAACAGATACTCCATAATTTTTGAGGGTTTGTCGACAACAACAGTTGCACCGGCAGCCCTCAATTCATTTTCGGGTCGGAAACCCCATAAAACACCAATGAAATCTACTCCGGAACGAATAGCAGTTGTTGCATCTACACCTGAATCGCCAATGTAAACAACTTCATGTTTTTCAAAGCCTGAAATGTTGATAATTGCTTCTAAAACTGCAGGATCAGGCTTGATAGGGAATCCTTCTCTTTGTCCGAATACTGCCATAAATTGAATATCAGGGAAAAATCTCTTTACAAGGTCAACTGTTGCATCATGAACCTTATTCGATGCTACAGCAAGGGAATAACCTTCCTGATGAAGATTATTGACCAGTTCACTGATGCCTGTGTAAGGTTTTGTATTTGCATCAGCATTGCTGAAATAGTATTTGATAAATTCATCTCTTAGAAGCAACAGAAGTTCTGCATCCCGACGATCTTCCGGACACGCTCTTTCCAGCAATTTATTCAAACCATTACCAATAAAAAAGCGAAAAGATTCAACAGGATGTGTTGGAAGATTATATTGAGTTAAAGCATAATTTGTCGCATTTGCCAGGTCTTCAATTGTATCGAGCAAGGTGCCATCAAGGTCAAAAATAACGAGTTTCTTCATTTGTTTAATATCAAATTTATTTACTGAACAGCTTTTATTTTATTCAATTTAACGTAGTATAGCCAGGATTCAGGTTTATAGCCCATTTCCTGTAGCAGTGTTGCATAGGTTTTAACCTGTTTTTCGTGTTTAGTCAATTCCTGTTCCCCGAATTTATAATCGATTACGGCAACGTCCATTCCATCAAAAACAATTCTGTCGGGACG
>JBILFS010000147.1:0-5583 GCA_044351455.1 Paludibacter sp.
GGTCGGCTGGTGCTCCGCCTGATATGTTTGCCATCAAGGGACAAAACTGGGAATTACCTACTTACAACTGGGATACCATCCGGCAAACAGATTTTGAATGGTGGAAAAAACGTTTTGCGCAAATGTCGAACTATTTCGATACTTTCCGCATCGATCATATCCTCGGATTTTTCCGTATCTGGGAAATTCCTGCTGAACAACTTGAAGGAATCATGGGTCATCTTTATCCTTCTGTTCCTGTGCACGTGAATGAGTTTTCTGAAAAAGGGATTTGGTTCGATTATAATCGTTTCTGTAAACCTTATATTACTGATTCGATACTCTGGGAAATTTTTGGTGAGGATATGGCAAAGGTTAAAGCATCTTATCTTCAAATTGAAGACGGTTGGGTGTTAAGACTGAAACCTGAATTCAGAAGTCAGCATTATGTGGAGCAACTTTTCAACAAAGGTAAAATATCAGAAAAAATTAAATGGGGTTTGTTCGACCTGATTTCGAATGTGCTTTTCTTCGAAGTTGAGGGAAGTAACGGAACACAGTATTATCCGCGTTTTGGAATGCAAACACTGCGTACTTTCAGGGATTTGGATGATTTTACCCGGCAGAAGTTAGAGGAAATTTATGTGAACTATTTCTTCCGTCGTCAGGATGCACATTGGTACAGGTCGGGGATGGAAAAACTTCCGGCACTAAAAAAATCAACCAATATGCTGATTTGTGGGGAAGACCTGGGCATGATGACGCAATGTGTTACCGATGTCATGAAGGAACTCAGTATCTTGAGTCTGGAGGTTCAGAGAGCACCCAAAAACAATGAGAAAGAATTTTTTCATCCTGCTGATGCTCCGTATTTATCAGTGGTAACACCTTCGACACATGATATGAGTACCATCAGAGGCTGGTGGGAAGAGGACAGGGGAGTTACCCAAAGATTTTTCAATAAGGAATTAGGTCATTGGGGCGAAGCACCCTGGTTTTGCGAATGGTGGATTTGCAGGGATATTTTATTGCAACATTTACATTCACCGGCCATGTGGGCTGTATTCCAGATGCAGGATTTATTGAGTATTTCACCCGGAATCCGTCGGGATAATCCGCATGATGAAAGGATAAATGTACCATCCAATTCGAAATTCAGCTGGCGTTACAGATTACATCTTAACCTGGAAGATTTGATTGAAAATGAAGATTTTAATAATGAATTAAAAAATTATATACTTCAGTCGGGAAGGTATTGATAGTACGGGATATTTTTTGTTACTTTGTCGGGATATAAATTCATCCGGAAAAAAATAAAAAATTATGGAAAGAAAATTACGCCGTTCGAAAAATCAAATGATTGCAGGTGTTTGTGCCGGTATTGCTGAATATTTCAATGTAGATATTACCGCTGTTAGGGTTGGTTATGTGTTGTTATCAATCATTTCAGCAGGATTTCCCGGTACATTATTATACATTATTCTTTGGTTGATAATGCCTGTAAACAGGGATTAATTTGTTTTTTTTTCTGAATCAAATTAATTAGCTGTTTATCTCCCTGCATGTCATTCAATTTAACTTCTCCTTTTAAACCTACGGGCGATCAGCCTGAGGCTATTCGTCAGCTGGTTGACGGACTGAATTCGGGTATCCCGTTCCAAACCCTGTTGGGGGTTACAGGGTCGGGGAAAACTTTCACGATTGCCAATGTGGTGAATGAAGTAAGCCGGCCTACCCTGGTGTTGAGTCATAATAAAACCCTGGCAGCGCAGCTTTATTCGGAATTTAAAGCTTTCTTTCCTCAGAATGCTGTGGAGTATTTTGTGTCTTACTACGATTATTATCAGCCGGAAGCATATTTGCCGAATTCAGATACTTATATCGAAAAGGATTTATCCATCAATCAGGAAATTGAAAAACTGCGATTATCAGCTACCTCTGCCTTACTTTCGGGTAGGAGGGATGTGTTGGTGGTATCTTCTGTGTCTTGTTTGTATGGTATTGGTAATCCGGAAGATTTTACTTCCAATGTGATCGAAATTCAGCGGGGACAAAAAATTGTTCGCAATGCTTTTTTGAGAAATCTTATTGATAGTTTGTATTCAAGAAATGATATTGATATGAACCGCGGTAATTTCCGGGTGAAAGGTGATACGGTGGATATTTTTCTTGCCTATGCAGACTTCATTTTACGAATTGTTTTCTGGGGTGATGAAATTGATGAGATTATCAGTCTTGATCCTGTTAATTTGAAAGCAATTGAACACTTCGATGCTTACCGGATTTATCCTGCCAGTATTTTTGTAACCACCAAAGAGCGTATCAACAGTGCGTTGGGATTGATTGAACAGGATATGCACCTGCAGGCAGAATTTTTCCGGGCCGATGGCAGAGATTACGAAGCCAAAAGAATTTTCGAAAGGGTAAGTTATGATATTGAAATGATCCGGGAACTGGGCTATTGTTCGGGTATTGAAAACTATTCCCGGTATTTCGATGGCAGGGCTCCCGGAAGTCGTCCGTATTGTTTGCTGGATTATTTTCCTGATGATTATCTGATGGTCATTGATGAAAGTCATGTTACCATTCCTCAGATTCGGGCTATGTATGGAGGAGATGCAGCCAGAAAACTGAATCTGGTTGAATATGGTTTCAGATTGCCTGCTGCCAAGGATAACAGACCGTTGAAGTTTGAAGAGTTTGAAACGCTTACCCCGCAGACTATTTACGTTTCGGCGACACCTGCAGATTATGAACTGATTAATTCACAGGGGGTTATCGTGGATCAGTTGATCAGACCGACAGGATTGCTCGATCCTGTCATTGAAGTGCGGCCAAGTCTGAACCAAATCGATGATTTGATGGAAGAAATAGCAGTTTGTACAGAACGTAACGAAAGGGTTTTAATTACAACGCTTACCAAAAGAATGGCGGAGGAGCTGACTGATTATCTGGCGAAGATGGACATCAAATGTAATTATATTCACTCGGATGTGGATACATTGGACAGGGTTCAGATTATGGAAGACCTGAGAAAAGGTATTTATGATGTTTTGGTTGGTGTAAACCTGTTAAGAGAAGGGCTCGATTTGCCTGAGGTGTCGCTTGTGGCTATACTGGATGCTGATAAGGAAGGTTTTTTACGTTCACACAGATCACTGACTCAAACAGCAGGTCGTGCAGCCCGAAATCTGAACGGCAGGGTAATCATGTATGCGGATAAGATTACTGAAAGCATGAGTAAAACAATTCTTGAAACCAACCGGCGTCGGGAAAAGCAATTGGCATACAATGAAGCACATGGCATCACACCAACTGCCATCCTGAAAGGACAAAGAAATGCCCTCAGCAGAACAGAGCCCAATGCCTATATTGAACCTGATAACAGTGTAAATATTGCTGCAGATCCCGTTGTTCAGTTTATGAATAAAACAGCGCTGGAGAAGGCCATCCAGAAAACAAAGAAAGCGATGCTTGATGCTGCCAAAAATCTGGAATTTCTGGAAGCTGCGCGTTTGCGGGATGAAATGTTGAAACTGGAGGATATTCTGAAATCAAAAACGGAATGAACCAACGGGTCTGCTGATATTCGAAATCAACTATGAGTTAATTCCGTTTCAATAAAATTCAACAAACGCTTCCAATATTTTAAATGAAAAACAGGCAAGTTTCACATACATGATGATCAACTTGCCTGGTCTCCCCAAATATAATAGTCGAAACTATTGTACTTTACTCATAAATCTTGCTATATCCACGACGAATCTGGTGTGTAATGCTTTGCCAACCAGATTGCCCGATTCATCAGATACTTCAATGTTAAAATTGTATTTTCTTCCTTCATTGGCGGTTAACTCTGCTGTAAAAGTCAGTTTTGCGCCAATGGGTGAAGCTTTTAAATGTTCGGCATGTATGGAAGTGCCTACAGATGATTCACCTTCTTTCAAAGGAATTAACTGCATGGCAGTGTTTTCCATCAATGCAATCATGGATGGCGTTGAAAAAACTTCTAATAAACCTGAACCAATTTCTGCCGCAGATTGATGCTTGTTAACAATTATTTGTTGTGAAAATCTAGTCATTATTTTTTTTAATGTGAATTAAATATTCATTCAATGCTTTTTTAACATTGGGTGCCAGGATATATAACCCGATGATATTGGGAACAGCCATAGCCAGAATCAACATGTCGGAGAAATCTACTATGGCAGTGAGACTCAATACTGATCCAATGACAGTAAAACACAAGTAAATAAGCTGGTATACTCTTGTAATTACGATTCTGTTGCCAAATTTCTTCTCAAAAACATCACCTAAAAGAAAGTCCAGACTTTTCGAGCCATAATACGACCACGAAATCATGGTTGTGTATGCAAAAAGAATGATAATCGGTAAAAGCAAATATGGAAACCACGAAGAAACAGTTCCAAAAGCAGCTGAAGTTAATTCGGTACCTGTAAGGTTATCCGGATTGTTTTGAAGTCCGGTTGTGATGATAACGAATGCTGTCAGGGTGCAAATGATAACTGTGTCGATAAAGGGCTCAAGCAATGCAACAAATCCTTCAGTAACAGGTTTTTGTGTTTTTACTGCAGCATGTGCAATGGCAGCAGACCCAATACCTGCTTCATTGGAAAACGCAGCTCTTCGAAAGCCAATTATCATTACACCAACAAAGCCACCTTTAATTCCATCCGGAGAAAATGCACCATTCCAGATGGCAACAAATGCGTCGTCCAGATTTTTATAATTGATACCAATGATTATCAGAGCAACAACGATATACATAATAGCCATAACAGGAAACAGCTTATCATTAACCTTAGCAATTCCCTTAATTCCTCCAATGATTACAATTCCGACTAATATTGCGAGCACTAAACCCATCCACAACTGATATCCCTCCAATGCGGGAAAAGTTAGTACCGCTTGTGCAATCATTTGATTGGATTGAAACATGTTTCCGATACCGAATGCACCGAAAGTAGCAAAGATAGCAAACATGATTGCCAGAAACTTACCTGTTTTTTTCCAGCCTTTTTCTGCTAATCCTTGTTTGAGATAATACATCGGACCGCCGGATACTATTCCATTCTTATCAATTTTTCTGTACATCACACCCAGGGTACACTCCGTAAATTTAGTTGTCATGCCCAAAAAGCCAGCAACAATCAACCAAAAAGTAGCACCGGCACCACCCATGCTGATGGCTACCGCTACCCCGGCAATATTTCCCAAACCAACCGTTGAAGCTGTGGCAGTAGCTAAAGCCTGAAAATGAGATAGTTCACCATGGTGATGCTCTTTGTCAAATTTTCCGAATACCAAATCAACAGCATGTTTAATACCTCTGAAATTGATAAATTTAAAATAGATAGTGAAGAAAACAGCACCTGAGATCAACCAGATGATAATAAATGGAATTTTTATACCGGCATCAATGCCAATTGCTTTGATTGGATCCCAAAAAAGGATTGTATCCAGCAATTCAACAAGCGGTTGAAAAATTTTATTAATTATTTCATCCATAAATTTTTTAATAAGTTGTATTTCAGACTTTAAATCAAATTTTAGAAAAGAAATTATCCTCTTCCCGGAAACAGA
>JBILFS010000216.1:0-4368 GCA_044351455.1 Paludibacter sp.
AAGTTTAAGATGATCAATAATATAATTAAATTTTCACTCAACAACAAATTTTTCGTTCTTGTCAGCGCCCTGGCAATATTGATTGTAGGCTTGCGTACTGCAATTAAAATGGACGTGGATGTATTTCCCGACCTGACAGCACCAACTGTTGTTGTGATGACAGATGCACACGGCATGGCTTCTGAGGAAGTAGAAAGGCTGGTTACATTTCCGATTGAAACAGCCATGAATGGCGCAACAGATGTACGGCGGGTACGATCAGCATCTTCGCAGGGCTTCTCCTTTGTATGGATTGAGTTCGACTGGGATACAGATATCTATAAAGCCCGACAAATTGTTAGTGAAAAACTGATAAGTGTGAATAGTCAAATGCCGAATGGTGTCGGACAGCCCACATTAGCACCTCAATCCAGCGTGATGGGAGAAATATACTTCGTTGGCATACAGGCAGATACAACCAGTCTCATGGACCTCAGAACGATTGCTGACTGGAATATCAAACCAATCTTACTTGCAACAAGTGGTGTATCGCAGGTTACCATCATTGGTGGTGATTATAAGCAATATCAGATCTTTGCCAATCCTCAAAAAATGAGGTATTACAAGGTTACAATGGCTGAACTTGCAGCTGTATGCAGGGGTATCAGTCAGAATTCATCAGGAGGAGCAATGCGACAATTTGGGAATGAATATGTTGTCAGGGGAATTGCAAAATCATCAGATTTGGAAATACTGGGCAATTCATATATTAAATCCATAAATGGAAAGCCCGTCAGGATAAGTGATGTGGCTGAAGTAAAGATTGGAGCTGCAATAAAAATGGGGCATGCTTCCGAAAATGCGAAACCGGCCGTGATACTGGCTATTTCAAAACAGCCTGGTGCCAACACTGTTGAACTGACAAAAAAAATTGATGAAAATCTTGCCAATATAGAAAAAACATTGCCGGCAGATGTGAAACTTCATACCAAAATATTCCGTCAGGCTGATTTTATTGAAACATCGGTCAGTAATGTTCAAAACGCTTTGATTGAAGGTGCAATATTTGTCATCATCATCCTGTATCTTTTTTTAGGTAGTTTTCGAACAACAATCATTTCACTCCTTGCAATTCCGATTTCTTTGTTAGGAACCATCATTGTTATGCATTTTTTAAACCTGAATATCAACACCATGAGTCTGGGTGGCATGGCAATCGCCATTGGTGTTTTGGTCGACGATGCCATCATCGATGTGGAGAATGTCTATAAAAGACTTCGACAAAACAATCTCAAATTGCCTGAGAATCGGCTTTCTTCATTTCATGTAGTTTTTGAAGCATCGAAAGAAGTAAGAGCTTCCATTATCAATGCCACCTTTATCATCATTGTAGCCTTTACTCCTTTGTTCTTTTTATCAGGAATGGAAGGAAAAATGCTTATTCCTCTTGGAATTGCCTTCATTGTGTCGCTGTTTATTTCATTGGTTGTAGCCATGACACTTACACCTCTTTTGTGTAATATGCTCTTAAGCAATGAAAAATATCTGACTAAAAATCAGAAGGATAAATGGCTTACGGCAAAAATCATTCATCATTATCAAAAATCTTTAAACTGGGCATTGCAACATAAAAAAGTATTTGTTTTTTCATCACTGGGACTATTTATTATTTCTTTGGTCTTGTTTGCAACCATGGGAAGAACTTTTCTACCTGAGTTTAATGAAGGTTCGCTGACTTTATCGGTAGTTACCAAACCGGGAACTTCTTTGGAGGAAAGCAACAAATTGGGTAATCTTGTTGAAAATGAGCTTCTTACTATCCCCGAAATTGAAAACACCTCACGAAGAACAGGTCGCGGTGAGTTAGATGAACATTCACAAACCGTTAACAGCTCAGAGATTGATGTCAGATTTACGCTTCAGGAAAGAAGCAGGGAAGAATTTATGGCTGATGTACGGGAAAAACTGGCAGGCATTCCGGGCATTGCGGTAACTGTGGGTCAGCCATTGGGGCACCGCATCGACCATATGTTATCGGGCACCCGAGCCAATATTGCAATAAAAATATTCGGAACAGATTTGAACAGGATGTATAATATTGGCAACCAGATAAAAGCATCTGTGGCTGAAGTGGAAGGTCTGGTGGATGTTAATGTTGAGCAACAAATTGAGATTCCGCAGATTCAGATTCGCGCAAACCGGGAAATGCTCGCACAATATGGAATTACTGTAGATCAATTCAATGCGTTTATCGACATATCCTTTGGTGGCGAGAAGTTATCAGATATTTACGAAGGACAACGCCGCTTTGATCTTGTTTTAAGATTAAATAAGGATTATACGGAATCCATAGAAGGAATCAGGTCGTCGCTGATTGACACACATGACGGCAAAAAAATCCCCCTCGAACAGGTTGCTGAAGTGGTTTCAGTGACAGGTCCGGGTAGTATCAGTCGCGAAAATGTGCAAAGAAAAGTAGTTCTATCAGCCAATGTCGCTGGCAGAGATATGAAAAGTGTAGTGGCAGAAATTCAAAAGCAGGTTGAAGAGAAAATCACTTTACCGGAAGGATATCGGGTGGAATATGGCGGTCAGTTTGAGAGTGAAGCCAAAGCTTCTCAAACCCTTTTATTCACATCCATCCTGGCAATTCTGATTATATATTTATTGTTATATCAGGAGTTCAGGAATCTGAAACTGGCAGGGGTGGTATTGCTAAATTTGCCTTTAGCTTTGATTGGAGGCGTATTTGCCATCTTCCTGACCTCGGGTGTAATCAGCATACCGGCAATAATCGGGTTCATCACACTTTTTGGAATAGCAACCCGAAATGGGATTCTGTTAATTTCTAATTACCAAAGATTGCAACAAGCAGGTGCTACATTACATGAAACAGTTGTTACAGGCTCTTCAGATCGATTGAATGCCATTTTGATGACCGCATTAACCGCACTTTTAGCACTTATCCCTTTAGCACTTCAGGGGGATTTGTCAGGAAATGAAATTCAGAGTCCGATGGCCAAAGTAATTCTGGGAGGATTATTTACATCAACATTATTGAATATTTATGTGGTGCCAATAGTCTATAGTTTTTTATATAACCGTGGAATTCTCAAAACAAAAGATGATGATAAAATTAACAATTAACCGGGTATTAAATTAATAATAAAGGAAAAATGAAAAAAATAAGATTATTAGCAATGTTTCTAATCGTTTTGTCGTTTGTCGTACATGCACAGAGAAATATCGACGACATCCTGATTCAGATTGACAAAAACAACAGTTTTTTGGCTGCTATGCGAAAAAGCATTGACGCTCAAAAAACGGGCAATAAAACCGGTATTTATCTGCAAAATCCGGAAATTGAATTCAATTATCTCTTTGGAAATCCTTCTTCAACAGGCAACAGACAGGATTTCTCCTTTCGACAGACTTTCGATTTCCCATCCGCATATCTGATAAAAAATAAGATTTCGGACATCAAAAATGAACAATCTGAACTGGAATTTCTCCGGTATCAAAAGGAAATTTTATTGAAAGCACGTATTGTTTGTATTGACTTGATTTATAACAATGCATTGAAATCTGAGTATAAAAACAGATTTAGTCATGCACAGGAATTAGCAAAACTATACAAGTTGAAATTTGATGCGGGTGATGTTAACATCCTGGAATATAACAAGTCGCAACTGAATCTTTTGAATATTCAGAATAAAGTTGATTTAATTGAAATCGACCGGACAAGTCTGGTTTCGGAATTGAACCTTTTAAATGGAGGAATAAATATTGAATTGACTGAATCCGTTTTTCAAACACCTATCATTACTTCAAATTTCGATCAATGGTTTACAAGTGCTGAAGTTAATAATCCGTTACTTGCCTGGTTGAGACATGAAATTGAAATCGGCAAAAAACAAATAAGTTTGACCAAAGCACAAGCCCTTCCAAAGATGCAGGCAGGTTATATGAGTGAAACAGTGGTTGGTCAGCAATTCAGAGGTGTCAGTGTTGGATTTTCAGTACCCTTGTGGGAAAATAAAAACTCGGTAAAATTTGCAAAAGCCAATGCACAGGCAACAGAAGCCATTGCATCGGATAATAAAATGAAAGTGTATAACGAGTTAAAAGCCTTGCATGCCAGGGCCACTTTCTTACAATCAAATCTAACTGAATATCAATCTAAACTGCAATTATTCAGCAACAAGGAATTACTCAAAAAGGCGCTGGATAAAGGCGAGATATCTCTGATTGAATATCTGTTGGAGCTTTCGCTTTACTACGAAAACACCAACAAACTGTTGGAACTGGAAAGGGATTTGAATAAAGTTGTGGTGGAACTGAATTATTCCTTCTAAACCCGGAAAAAAAAGAGAGGCTGTATTAAGCCTC
>JBILFS010000151.1:0-5522 GCA_044351455.1 Paludibacter sp.
CAATCGCTGAACATTCCGGCTGTCAGAGAATTAGACCAATACGGCAATACCCGGTTTTATCAGGTTTTGCAGCAACTGGGATTTTCCAGTATCAATAAAAATCCTGAGCATTACGGATTATCACTCATTCTGGGAGGAGCGGAAGTAAACCTGCTTGAAGCAACCGCAATATATGCAGGGATGGGACGTACGGTAATTTCATATCTGGAGCATAATCAATACTTTGAAAGCGGATTCAAAAAGGCTGTTATGGTGACAGGAGACAATATCAAAGATAAAAAGGTATTTTCTCCGCCCTTAGGTGCTGCATCGTTGTGGTTTACGCTTGATGCCCTTACATCAGTAAACCGGCCCCTGGGAGAAATTGGATGGGATTATTTTGCTTCCACCCATAAAATTGCATGGAAAACGGGTACCAGTATCGGCTCCAGGGATGCCTGGTCGATAGGAGTAACGCCCGAATATACCGTAGGTGTATGGGTTGGCAATGCATCGGGAGAAGGTCGGCCCGGACTCACCGGTGTTACCCATGCGGCACCTGTTATGTTTGAAGTTTTCAAAACCCTGAAACCCTCCACCTGGTTCAGGCAACCCAAACAAGATATGAAACAGGTAGATGTGTGTACCATTTCGGGATTCAGAGGCACACCACAATGCAAAACAAGCAATGAATGGGTACCCATAAATGGTGTCAGGGTAAGAGGATGTCCCTTTCATACCCCTGTTTCTCTCGATTCAACAACAAGATTCAGAGTTAATGCCGACTGCTATCCGGTTCATAAAATGACCCTGAAAAACTGGTTTATACTTTCGCCCGCCCAGGAGCATTTTTACAAACAATATCATCCTGAATATCAGCCATTACCACCTTATAAAGAAGGCTGTAATGACATCAGGGAAACTGCCATGGATATCATTTCGCCCGACAATAATACCGCCATGTATATACCAAGGGGGATAGATGGCGAACAGGGCTTACTTGTATTTGAAGCAGTTCACCGGAACCTGGATGCCATCATATACTGGCATGTAGACCAGGAATTTATTCAACAAACCAAAGGAGTGCATAAAATCGAAATTGCACCCACACCCGGAAAACATACACTGCTGATACAGGATGACGGAGGTAATATTGTGCGGAGGCAATTTCGGGTGTTGAAGCCCTGAAAGGGCGATATCTGAATAACCCGTGTGTGAGCAGGGGGTTAATAGAAATTTTCAACTGCACAAAAGCTCCGAAGGAGCGAAACTCTTGTGCCATTCTTTATATTTACGCCTTCGGTTGCCAAAAGCAAACCTTAGGAGATTCGATGGCTCCTTCCGTTTTCAGTTGCTTCATAGCCTTGTCAACTTCCTTGCGGTCGATTCCTGTCATTTCAACAATTTTACCGGCATTTACCGGTTTACCGGCCTCTTTCATTGCGGCCAAAACCTGATCTTTAACTTCCATGGTGTTTTAAATTAAACTTAACCTGTTAATAATTTATTATCTCAAATTCAATGTGTTACGCAATATTTCCCCTTACTTTTTTCAGGAATGCCTGCATCCTTTCGCTGTCCTTATCCTCAATAATTTCAAGCAAAGTTTTTAATTCTGCCCGGATATTATCCAGTTGCTGCGGTGTGTAGGGGTTAAACAGAATTTCAGTCAGCAAGTAATCATCTTCCGACAACAATCCCTTGGCAATGTCCATATGCCTTTTAAAAGTAGTACCGGGCGCTTCCTGCGGTTTCATTACTGAAGCAAAAACCAGGGTTGATGCAAACGGAATTGAAAGCGAGTAGGCAATCGTTTCATCATGCTCCTCAAAACTATACTCGAAAATCCTCAGGCGGAGAGAGCCATACAAATCCTTGAAGAAAGCCTTGCCCAGATGATCCGACTCGGCAATGATGATGGCGCTCTGATTGCTCAGGTTGTCGAGCGTGGCAAAAGTGGGACCGAACATCGGATGTGTGGAAACATACCTTCTGCCTGTTGACTCATAATATTCCCTGAGACCGGTTTTTACGGAAGCAATATCTGAAAGAATGCACGACTTGGGCAGATATGGCATCACCATTTGAAATGCATCCAGCGTATATTTCAGTGTTACACAATTGATTACCAGTTCAGGCTCAAACACTTTGATTTCTTCCGGATCAGTCATCCGCAGGGTATTGAATACAAACCGCAGTTTTTGCGGATTCGTATCGAAAAGTGCCACTTCGTGCTGAAACGACAACACATCGGTCACAAATGTGCCCATCTTACCGGCACCGAGTATCAATATCTTCATCTTAAATTATTCAAAAAACCTGACAAAAGTACGCAAAAAATATCATAACAAAAACGTTCATGGCTTTCTCATCCCCGGATATTTTACAACTTCCTCCCACAACACCCACATCAGAAAAATGATTCCGTAGAAAATATATTTGAAAACCACTTCGTGCAGAAAATCAAATTTTACCGGATCAAATTTGATAACTGCCAGGATAAATGCAATCCGGAAAATATTAAACAGATAGGCCACGAACAATCCTGCGGGGATAAACCACAACTTTTTCCGCCACGGACCCGGGTAAAAAAGCATAATCATGGAAAAAATAAACATCTGTTTGAAACCTGTACATGCCCATACAATCCTGATTCCCAAATCATTATCATGTCTGATGATATTATGTTCGTTCAAACTCACATCATAACCTGTTAAATCGAGCAAAAAAGCTGACACATAGGCCACGTGACCGGCTTTCCAGTTAAACGGTTCCGAAATATTATAACCTAAAAATGTAACAATTTCATCCGATTCATCCCCTTTTACTGTAAATTTCCAGAAATAATTGGCTGCAAACATGATGATTACAAAAAGTAAAACACCTTTATAAGGTTCAATTTTAGGGGGAAGTTTAAATTTAGTCATTTTTAATCGAATTATTATAGTTTGCTACTAACCCTGGCATAGGGCACTTCATCTAATCCGCAAAATTCATTATTCAAAAATTTCAGATAACCGGTGATGGCAATCATGCCTGCATTATCGGTTGTGTATGAAACCGGTGGAATATAAACGTTTTTCTTATACTTTTTACCATATTGTTCAACCGCTTGTCGCAGTGCGCTGTTGGCCGAAACTCCGCCGGCAAGGGCTATTTCATTAATTTTCAAATCCTTAACAGCCTGATGCAGTTTTTTCATCAATATTTCCACTACTGATTTTTGAACCGCAGCACACAAATGCGTTATGTTCTCAGCAATAAAATCCGGATTCTCAGCGACTTTGTCCCTGACCAGATACAAAAAAGAAGTTTTCAATCCGCTGAAACTATAATTATAGTCACTTACCAGTGGCTTTGCCAGCGGGAACAAATCAGGATTACCCTGTTGTGCCAGTCTATCCACATGCGGACCGCCCGGATACGGAAGTCCCATCACCTTGGCACACTTATCAAAAGCTTCACCGGCAGCATCGTCGATGGTCTGACCGATAATCTCCATATCGCTGTAGGATTTCACTAAAATTATTTGAGAATTACCACCGGAAACCAGCAAACAAAGAAACGGAAATGACGGCACTTTTTTATCAGGATTCTCCTTTTCCCTGATGAAATGCGCCAGCACATGTGCCTGTAAATGATTCACATCCATCAGGGGGATATTCAGTGCCTGAGCCATCGACTTGGCAAAGGAAGTACCCACCATCAGTGAACCCAACAAACCCGGACCACGCGTAAAAGCAATTCCCGAGAGATCTGTTTTATCCACTCCTGCTTGTTTTAATGCCTCATGAACCACCGGCACAATATTCTGTTGATGAGCCCTCGATGCCAGTTCGGGTACTACCCCGCCCCAGTTTTCATGCACCTGCTGACCGGCAATGATATTCGACAATAAGACTCCGTCGGCTATGACTGCAGCAGATGTGTCGTCGCAGGAAGATTCTATCCCCAGAATAAGATTTTTATACATTTTTTATGATTGAAACAGGATGATATTGCCTTTGCACTTTGCGAACATTTTTCTATATTTGTACGAAATAAAGCCCAAAGTTATAAAAAAATCGACAAAAATACTTATCATCGCCCTTGCACTGCTTGTTTTTTTGCTTGCCAGCCCGTTTATCTTATTAAGAATCAATAAGGTACAAAATTCTCTTGTCGATTTTATCACCACAGAACTCAGTAAAAAACTGGGAGCAAAAGTTGAAATTGACAGGGTCGATTACCGTTTTTTCAACGATCTGGAACTTCGGGGAGTATTACTTGAAGATTTAAATCAGGATACTTTGCTCTTTGTGGATGGTTTGACCACAAGTTTTGTATTGAAAGATTTGTTCAAAGATAAAATCAGAATAACTGATTTATTGTTTGATGAAGCTTATATTCATCTGAAAACGGATGTCAAAGGAATCAGCAATGCTGATTTTGTACTGAAGAAATTCAAAACAGGCAAGGACAGCAGCAAGCTTGACATGCAGATTAAGAAGCTGACTTTCAAAAATTCCCGCTTCTATTTTACGAAATTCAACAGCAAAAAAGGCATAAAAACCTTCAATGCTGAAAGAATGAGATTCAGCGACATCAATATCAGGATGGCCGTAAATCAGTATAAAAAAGACACCATCGATCTTGAAATTAAAAAGCTGAATCTGAAAGAAGCATCCGGTCTTGTGATCAAAGATTTTTTCTTAACCCTGAAAGGTTCGGATAAAACTTTCAGCATTGATAGATTTGGATTGGAAATGCCCGGCTCTGACATCAAAATTCCGGAGATGAAAATCACTAACCTGAATTTAAAGGATTCCGGAAATGTGTTACAACAAGCTAAATTTTCTATTCCTGTAAAAAATGCAGTGATTGCTTTGAAAGACCTGAAAGCTTTTCTTCCCGGCTTTGCAACTTCCAAAGAAAAGATTAATGTATCCGCCAACATTGCCGGTATGGTTTCTAATCTGAAAATTCAGGATTTAATAATAAAAACCGGACGACAAACAGAAATAAATACAAGCATAGACATCAATGGTTTGCCCAATATCGCAGAATCTTTTATCTATGCTGATATTCAAAAGATTAGTTCAACGAAAGCCGATTTGCAGGATTTACTTTCAGGATTAACCCGAAGACCCGTTGTGCTTCCGGAATTGCTTGACCGAACAGGAGCATTAACTTACAATGGCAATTTAACCGGCTTCATTACTGATTTGGTTGCATATGGAAATCTGAGTTCAGACGTGGGAAGTATCAGTTCCGACTTCTCTGTTAAATTCACTAACAACTTGAAAGATATTGCTTACAGTGGTGATTTGAAATCAACAAATCTTTCGTTAAATAATATTCTGAATGATACTACATTCGGCAATCTGGCTTTCAATTTAAAAACTGTTGGCCAAAGAAAATATAAACAAGACCTGAAGGGTACGATTGACGCGGTAATCAGTTCTGTGGAATTCAACAAATACAACTACAAAAACGCCTCATTCACAGGAAGTTATAACGGCACGGGTTTTAATGGCAATATTGTTGTGAAAGATGAGAATATT
>JBILFS010000455.1:0-17895 GCA_044351455.1 Paludibacter sp.
TTACAAGTGAGGCACGAACTATACTTGTAGCATTTGGAATACCGTTACTCCAGTTCGGTTTAATGCTAAGTTTACCACCACTTATCCCCGGTGCAGCAAAATCAGTAGAAACCTGCCCTGTGGCATTGTCTGTAAAACCGGAAATACCCGTCACTACATACCATTGATTTCCGGCACCGGCGCCACTTTCAATTTTGATTTTTAAATTGGGTACTTCGCGGGCAGCACGGTAAAGCGGCCAGCTATAACTATTGCTAATAACCAGAGTATCATTCAAGGCAGAATGCACGGGTAATATTGGCTGACTCAACATTGCTTTATAAGAAGTAGAGCTTAACCGTCGCACGTTGCCTACAACAGGTGTTATGCCATCGTTGTAATTTGTATTGCTATCATCGATGTAAATTGCTTGCGCATAATCTGATAGATATTTCATAGGTTCTTGTCCGTTCACCGACTGATTTACAGAAAGCATTCCGCTATGATTGAGCATTTTACCTGCAACGGTAAGCAGCGCACCATAGCCTGGCAAGTGACCACCATTGTACGATAGCACAACACCCGCCAATAGCGATTCGTAGGTATCAATGGCACGTTGAATGAATCGAATGCGACATTGTTGACGTTCCCCGGGTGTAAGCCAAGCAGCTAATGCGCCTACCGCTAAGTCGCCTAAATTTTGCGCCACATCAGCACCATAGCCATTGCCACTATTATTGTAAAGCGCATTAAATGAACGATTGAAACCCAAACCAGCAGTAAGGATGGATGGGCCCGGATATAAATTAGTCAACGTAGCTGCTGTCATTACTGTTGGCACAGTTCCCGAAAGTGCATTATTTAAAATACTTGTGGTAGGCTGCGCAATAAGATAGGCTGATAAATCGACCATATCCGAAAGTTTTACAAACTCAGGATTCGCTTTGCGGGCGGCACTTCGAATTGTTCCCGGGCGGAAAGCATCGGCGGGCGGAGCACTTGCCAATACGGTAAGCGTAGCAACTGCGTCGAGAACTGTATTGTCCGGAGTAGCAGTTACTAACGATTTTGCAGTAGTAATTACATCGCCTGCCGAAAGTCTAAACGGACTTGCATCGTTCCAGGCCAGGTTGGCATCGTAGCTCGACCCCAAACCATACCGAATAGCACCACGACTATCCCAGCCAAAAGCATTTCGGCTTAATATTCCACCTGAATTGTTCAAATAATAGGTTCCAACGGGTGGATTTACAACGGTTTGATGAATGTCAGCTGTTACTGTTGTTCCTGCTCTGTCTTTAACACTGGCACCTACAATACGTGCAGGAGTAACATCAATTAAATTAGTTCCGTTCTGTGGCAAAACTATCCATGGTTGCCCATCTACAAACGTGCCGTGCTGAATATAAGGTTTGTCGAATTTCCAGGAAAACTGATGCGTTCCCATTGTTAAACTCACTGTTGTGGAAGGCGGAACAACTGTTATATCAATGGTTTTTGAATTTGCACCAATGGTTGCTGTAATAGTGCCAATCCCCAACGAAGTGGGAACAAAATTTCCTGTATTTTGGTCGATGGTGCCAATATTTCCTGTGGTGCTCCAACTGGCTGCTCCGGGCTGCACTACGTTATCCTGATTCATAGCCTGAGCTGAAAATTGAATTGGATATCCCAAATAAATTGTTGGTGAATCTGGCGTGATATTTACATTAATACCACCCACATTTACAGTAGCATTTCCCGAAAAACCATAACCCGAAGCGGCAACCGCTATATTGTTTCCGGCTGTATTAGCTGTATATAAGCCAGTTGCGTCAACATAGCCAGCCGTGGCACTCCAATTCAAAGCAGGAACAAATGCACTTAACGAATCGGTTACAGTAGCCGAAAATTGTTTGGTTTGGTTTGCATTTACCGTTGCGGTTGATGGCGAAACTGAGATGTTGAGTTTGGGCGAAAATCCAATTGCCTTTCCGTCGGCTGCCGTTGTGGTGTGCGTAGCAGCAGTTGCATAATTGTACGAATTTATTGTAGGATTTGAACTGATATAAGTCCCCAATCCTGCCGGGTAAAGTGTTGCCATGCCAGCAGTTCCGGTGTAGTAAACGGCATTGTTGGTATTTGTGTTATTAGGATTTCCAAATAAATTGGCGACAGCCGAAATTTCGCGATTAGCAAAAAGTGAGTTTTTAACGCTCACCACAGTGGCATCGCCATATTTTATCCAAATTTCTGCTGATTTTAGTGTGGTAGTTCCACAACTATCAAATGTACAATGATTTACTTGTACGCTTTGTGCACCGGGTGTAGTCATTCCAATGGCATAGCCCGACACTTTTTTGATGTAACAGTTGTCGAAAGTTGTAGTATTTGGAGCACGGTAAGCTGCACCTGCCGAAATAATATTGGCAAAAGGTCCGAAGAATTGCGAGTTGGTTACTTTAAGCGGTCCGTACCACGATGCCCAACCAGTGCCAGAGCTCGAATATACAAAAACAATGGCTGTAGAAGTGAAGTTTCGTAAAATGCAATTGTTTACCGATACAATCACATCGCCTCCGGCAGCTGCTTGTGCATTCAACAATCCAGTTGCCACATTGTTGCCGTTTAAATCTATTCCGTCAATTATTACTTTATAAACTGCCGTGTTATTTACAGATGCTACTGTTACACCAGCGGGCAAATCTACTACGGGTCGGCTTGCTAAACCGGCGCTTGCACGCAAGCTAAACGATTTATTCAGGTTGGTGATTTTGGTTGTCCAGCTATAATTTCCTGCGCTATTCAATTCAATGGTATCGCCTGACAAAAAGGAAACATTGGAATAAACCGCCGATACATCGCCCGGGGTAAGTGACCAGATTGCAGCTTTCGTATATGAAGAGAAAATAGTCCAAATTACTATCGGGATAATGAACTTTTTCATAAATATATTACTTTTTTTGTAGCGATTGCCACTTGTTTTTAGTTGATTCACGGTCGGCACTTTTCGAGAAGTTGATGCCATAGCGAGTCATGCGCTCGTATTGTCCGTGCACTTTTTGCTCAAAAAATGCGTAGTTTTTATTTTCGGGTTTACTCCATAAGCATTCAATCATTGCCAAAGCGCGTGGAAATAACATGTATTCAACTTGTTGTGAGTTAGGCATGTACTCACTCCATACATTTGCTTGTCCGCCCAAAATGTATTTAGCCTCTTCGGCATTCAATTCTGTTGGTGTTGGGTTAAAAGTATAAACCTGCTGCAAAGGCAAAAAACGGTTGTGCGGAAATGCTGGCGGTTCTTCGGCTTCCACGCCCTGATAATGGTCGAAATAGCAGTGTGTCCCGGGTGTCATTACCACATAATTACCCGCTTTGGCAGCTTCGATGCCGCCTTTCACTCCGCGCCACGACATGATAGTGGCTGTTTTCGTAACGCCACCCTCCAAAATTTCGTCCCAGCCAATAATTTGTTTTCCTTTGTTTTGCAAGAATTTTTCCATGCGGTTGATAAAATAACTTTGCAATTTATGCTCGTCGGCAAGGTTTTCGGTTTTCATACGTGCCTGACATTTTATACAGCGCTCCCAGCGTGTTTTCTTGCATTCGTCGCCACCGATATGAATGTATTTCCCGGGAAAAAGAGGAACAATTTCCGATAATACATTTTCCAAAAATTCGAAGGTTTTATCATTTCCGGCACAAAACACATCGTGAAAAATACCCCAGGTCGTAGCTACATTAAACGGACCACCACTGCACGAAAGTTCGGGATATGCAGCTAAAACAGCAAGGGCATGGCCCGGCATTTCAATTTCGGGAATTACCGTTACAAATCGTTCGGCAGCATACGCCACCACTTCTTTTATGTCTTCCTGCGTATAAAAACCACCGGTAGTATCTCCTGCACATTCTTTCCGAAATGCACTTGTTTTTGTGAGTAAGGGGTATTTTTTAATCTCCACACGCCAACCCTGGTCGTCGGTCAGGTGCCAATGGAAAGTATTATATTTGTACATAGCCATCATGTCTATGTATTTGAAAATAAATTTTTTATCAAAAAAATGGCGCGAAACATCCAGATGCAGCCCCCGGTAGGCATATCTTGGAGAGTCGTTGATAGTGCAACAAGGAATTGTCCAATTGGTGGGTTCTGTATTTTCACTTTCGATAGCAGCAGGGAATAACTGACGCAACGATTGTAAACCGTAAAATAAACCCTGAACCGATGAAGCAGAAATTGTAATTAGTTTGGGTTTTACAGTGAGTGTGTAAGCTTCAGAATTAGTTCGTTGCGCTTTTTCCAACTTAAATATTATTCCCGAAGCAGGATTATTTTTTGTTGAAACATCATATTGAAAACCTGATGAACGGCTTAATAAGGTTGCTAATTGCTGAGCAATGGTTTGAGCTGACTCATGACCGGACCAGGAAATCGATGTTTTTTCGTCTAACCGAAATATTCCTTTGGCTAGGATAACCTTATCCGGTTGAGGAATGATTTGGATCGTATTTTGTGCTTCAATTCCAAAATACATAACACAAAATATGAGGAGTAAAAGTGTTTTTTTCATTTTTAGATTTTTAAATTACGGTCAGCTAACAGACGAATTAAAAGGCTTGTATTTAATCATCTTTTCTGTTTTATTACTTTATAGTTTCCACATTCCCCATTTTCAAATCCAATTTTCAGGATGTAATGCCCTGATTGAAAGTCAGCAATATCAATAATTGAAACAGGGCTAAAATTTTCAGTTTGTAATTTCACCATTCTGCCTGCAATATCAAAAAATTCCAATTTTTGAATATTTGCTGCGCTTGCCACAGAAATTTCTTCGTGTGAAGGATTTGGAAAAATTGAAACCGTTCTATTAGTAACGTTCTTTAAATCAGAAGTGTTCGGCACACTTGGCTCCGGCATATCAACATATACTTCCGATGTCCAGTTGTCTGTTCGGAAAGGAAATGCAGCAATTCCTTCCTTGTTTTGGAGGTTGGTCATGGCACCATCAAAAAAAGCGTATCGTACAGCCACCGGAACAGTTACATTTGGTGATGATACAACAATTTCGTTTCCTTCCAATTCGGCTAATGCCGGATAGAACTTTTTGTCACTGCCTGCAATTTTAAAGGTTTTTCCACTCATGCCATCTTTGGTAGTTAAGCCTGTACCTAACGATGCCGGGTCGAACGTAATGCGGATTCTACTGCCTTCAATTTTGTACGAAACATATTGTGGCCCCAAAAACTGAACGTTTTGTCCATAATCTTTTGCTAATGCTAAATATGCAAAGCGCTGACCAACAGTCCGTTTATTCCAGGGGTGAATCTCAGTCAGTTCGGCTGCCGTACCCAGAATATCCGTAGTTACTATTACACCTGTTTTGGGTAAGGCAGTTATGGCATTTTGCGCTTCGCGGAAATAAGCTGTTCGGGTAGACAAAAATGAAGTTGCCGCCGTATATGGTGCGATTTGAGCAGCATAAAACGAAAAATCATTGCCCATATCTTTTCGCCAATCGGCAAGCATCGCCGCATTACCTTTGGCATATGTAGTAAATGGAGCGCCACCATCGATGGCACAATTTGCCTCGCCCTGATACCAGATACAGCCTTTAATGGAAAATGGAAAGACGGGTGCCATCATGGCATTGTAAATTTTGAATGGCGTTTGATAGCCGTTTGGCTGGGTAACAAGGTATTTTGCTAAGGCAGGGTCGGCCTGAATCACCGATTCTTTCATCCAGGCCTGAATGGACGATTGTCCGCAAGCATTCTGAATTAAGCCAATGGGAACATTCACTCCAGGATGATTGTACAATTCGCGCCCAAAAAAGTAAGCAGCCGGCGAAAACACTTTTACATTGGTGGTATTGCATGCTTCCCAGGAAGCAACACAGTCGGTGAGTGGCGTGGCAGAAGTAGTACGTGGCATCAGAAAAAAGCGAATATTCGGATAATTGGCAGCAGCCACTTCGGCATTAAAGTCGCTCCAAAGCGGATCCATGCGGTACATCATATTACTCTGCCCTGAACACATCCACACTTCGCCAATGAGTACATTCGTAAATGTTTTGGTGGTAGTTCCATCTGTAGCTGTAAGCGTATAAGCCGGAGCCTGACCAGCTACCGCAACGGGAGTTTGTATGGTTGTTGCCCATTTGCCATTGGCAGCTACCGTAGTTGTGGCACTTTGTCCCCAACTGCCAGTCACAGTTATGGTTTTACCCACCGCTGCCCAGCCCCAAACAGCCGCTTGCGTGTTTTGTTGCAGCACCATATTGTTTCCGAAAAACTTTGGCAACGAAAGCGTTTGTGCCGATAAAAAAATGCCTGAAAAGAATAGAGTGACAAGAATAATTGATTTTTTCATGAATAAGAATTATAATAAACCGATTTAATAAGTTTACAAATTTAGAATGTATTATTCAACGAAAAAATATACAAAATGGCTATTTATTTGTAGTAAATGCCACAAGTAATAAATCCAATTTTTCAGTTATTGCCTGAAACTACATAATCCTCAGATTCTTAATCACTTGCTGATACCAATAATAGCTTAGTTTTGGTGTTCTTTTCTGCGTTTCGTAGTTTACATGCACCATGCCAAAGCGTTTGGAGTAACCCTCATTCCATTCAAAATTATCCATCAAGCTCCACGGAAAATAGCCAGTAACGGGATAACCGTCGTTTACGGCGCGAAGCAATTGAGCCAAATAGCCACGATAATAAAAAATGCGATCCACGTCTTCGACATACCCTTCGGCATTGGCTTCAACACCATCGGCATATCCATTTTCGCTAATAAAAATGGGTAATTTCTTCTGTCCGGCAGCATCGCTTACCATGCGAATGCCCCAATAAATGGATTCTGGAACTATATTAAGCCAATGCATATTTCCTTTCGGATAATTCTTCGAAAAATTTAAAACCTTGTATCCCGCTTTATTTTCTGCCGCTTGCACGTACATGCCTGAATAACAATTAAATCCAAGCTCGTCGAGCGGTTGTCCAATCAGTTTCATGTCGCCCGTTTGTATGTCGGGTGCACTTCCGCCCATGTCTTCGAGCCATTTTTCGGGATAGCTGCCTGTAAGTATGGGCATGATAATACCGCCATTGCGTTCGTCGCGGATAAAAGCAAGACGTGCCGCTTCGATATTTTCGGGTGTTTCGATAACCGGCACATAACTGTTGAAGTTCTCGGCTGCTGCCACAAAACATTTCTGAGGCGATGCCGCCCGAATTGCCTGACAAGCTATTCCGTGAGCAAGCAGCGCATTGTGAACCACATTATTAAATTCTTTTTTAGAACCTAAAGCAACGGAAGGTGCCATTTTATTTTTCTTATTGATGCCATACGCATTGTAGGTCATCGACGAAATTTCGTTCAGCGTCATCCAATGTTGCACGCGGTCGCCCAATCGTTTTACAATCATGGTGGCATAATCGCCAAAGTCACCCACAATTTCGCGACTTTGCCAGCCTAAGTATTTGTCTTGAAGTGCTTGTGGCAAGTCCCAGTGGTAAAGCGTGGGATGCGGCATAATGCCATTTTTGAGCAAGGTATCCACTAAGCGATTGTAATAATCAACGCCCTTTTCGTTTACCTTTCCGGTGCCGTTTGGCATAACACGGGGCCACGAAATGCTGAACCGATAATGTTTTACTCCCAACGCAGCCATCATTTTAATATCCTCTTCGTAGCGGTGGTATTGGTCACAAGCCACATCGCCTGTGTCGCCATTTATGGTTGCACCGGGCGTATGACTCAGTGTATCCCAAATACTCATTCCGCGACCATCAATATTGGCAGCTCCCTCTACCTGATAAGCAGCAGTAGCACCACCCCACCAAAAATCGGCAGGAAAAGTGTTTTTATCTTTTTTGTTCAATCCTTTTGATGACTTTGATACTTTTTTGGAAGCCAACAAATCGGGAATTCCTGTTCCAAAAGTAAGAGCTGCTGTAGCCAAGGCGCTTTTAGCTAAAAATGAGCGGCGAGACAGCGATGAGGATTTTTCCATAAGTATTATTTTATAAATTTAATTGGTTGATGTTGCGAGCTTTTGAGTATATATGCACCTTGCGAAAGATTTAAAAGAGAAGTGTTGTCACCTACAAATTGGTGCAACATTCTGCCCGACAAATCATAAATTGAAAAACTTTCGTTATCAATAGCTCCGAATATTCGCATACTATTTGAAAAACTGTCCACAAAAATACGCAATTTATTTAAATCAGAATTTGGTTGTTTATCTGTAGTTAAAGGTAAATACGCATTACCATAAATCCACACTCCAGCCATAGAGCCCCGGTATAACTCACGGGTATATGGGTTTACTTTCATAGCGCCTGAATGACAGGTAATTCCTTCGAGTGGAGCCCACGTTGTACCGCCATCGATTGTGCGCCACACATTGGGAATACCCGAAACCGACATGGAAACATAAATGATGTTCGGGTCAATAGGATCAACATTGATAAAGCGAATCTGATTGCTTGCCTTTACATTAGCCGGCACCCATGCAGGGAAAAATCCAAAAACCGGAATAGGCACATCGGTATATGTTTGGTTCGCAGGATTATAAACTACTTTCATTATATCGCGCGTAGCCGGATTCATACAGAAAAAAACATTTGGATCGGTTGGGTGAACAGCAAAAGCCATCGTGCGGTCGAAACCTTTGAGCGAAGGACTTCGTTTGGGCATAATGGGATACCAGCTTGTACCATGATCGTCGGAACGCCAAACACTTGATTTGTAGGCACTCAATGCAATAATATGTGAATTGCCACTGGCATCTTTAGAAATTCCCATCACGGTAGGCAATACATCCGAAATTGAATTTCGGGTAGTGATAGTACCACTGTAACTTGCTGTTGGAAAGTTTATGTGATTAAATGAATAGCCACCATCGGTCGACATCATGGTGCCCGAATAGCAGTAATTTTCGTAACCCACCTGAGGGTCGAAACCAACAAACGAAAATGCTTGTTTGTAATGATCCACATCCCACACCGGTTGCAGCGAAGTAATATTGGTTATCGGATTTTTGCGCATTTCCATTGAGTCGGTTCCGGCTATTGTTTTCCAGGGCAACACAGTCACACAGCTATCCCACGTAACACCATTGTCGCTGCTGTGCATCAGTTGCGATTTTTCGTTGTACATACCAACGCTTGCCACTACATTCGACGAAGCGGTGCTTCCTGTAGCATATTGATAATCGGCAGAATAAGAGCCAGCCCAACCAATCTTCAAATCCTGTTGCCACCATTTGTAAATAGCAGGGTCGGGTTCGTGAAACCAGCTTCCACCAGTTGTCGTTGTTCGCGGACCAATATCGTTGCACGAAAACATCATTACATCGGGGTTATTGGGGTGAAAGCTAATAGCATCTGACCCTGAAGTGCTTGAATTTCCTGTAAATCCGGTGGCACTTTCGTAAGCTATAGGCGTAGATTTATCTATATTGACAATCTTTGTAATGGTTGAAGAGCCTGTAGCTATGGCGGGTGCAAACTTATCTTTTGGGTTTGGTAAAATAGAAGCAAACCGACCAGCCGTATTTCGCCGCCAGCCTGTTTCTCGCTCTAACCCCGGAAAAGTAATAGCAGGTGAAATGGTATTGCTCCACGAAACTCCACCATCGTTTGAAACTTTGGTCATAGCGCCCATATTGGTGCCACTTACCCAATAAATTTGTTCCGGAAAACCCTCATTCATATAAAGTTGATTGCATTCTTTGGTTATTTCGACCCCAGCTTTTACCGGATGCATAAACACAGGGCGTGTATACGTTAGTCCGGCATCGTTCGAAACATACATGCCATTTCTGCTGTATGCCGGATTTGGAACGCTGCCACCGGGCAATAACGCATCGTTGTAAACCACTACATACATAATGCTTGGATTTTTAGGATTGATAACTACCGATGTCACTTTGTCGCCAGCAAAGCGTGTGTCGGGTACTAAAGTAATGCCGGCATCAGCACTTTTGTACAAACCGCTGAAGGTGGAAATATACACTACATTGGGCAGTGTTGGATGCGGCACAACATTATTGATAATGGTATCGATGCTGGCACATTTTACCCAACTACCAGCATTTCCGCTATTATCAGAACGATATAATCCATTGTAATCATAAGACGAATACCAGCGGGTTGGCGAAGTGTTCGTTGTGAGCATCGACGGTTTTGAGTAGGCTATTAAGTGACGCATAGCACGATACGATTCTTTGTGTTCGGCATTGAGTACCTGTTCCCAATTGGTACCACCATCCACCGAGCGATACAAGCCTTCTAACTCCAGGGTGCCGGCATAGCCATAAGCAGGTGAGTTGGTTGTTGGCGCCGTATACCACCAACTACGGTAGGTTTGCATAAACACCAGATTTGGATTAACAGGATCTACTTCAATCGATGTTGTAAAGGGCAACCACGAGCCTCTGTCGAGATTCTTTTTCCATGTATTACCGCCATCTATGCTCCGCCAGCTGCCCATTACATCATGAGCTCCGTAAATATATTCAGGATGATTCAAACAACGGGCAAAGCCATGAAAAATTTGCTCACCCTCGCCACCAACCGAATCGCGTTGCGCTTCCAATTGCGACCGAATAGGCAAAACACGCCACGTATCGGTGGTAGTTGCCTGCGGAACAAGCGTTGTAAACCGGGCTATTAAATCATTCATCTCCGATGCCGATGTGTTGCGGTTTGCTTTAACCGAACCATTAGCATTAGCTTCCCAGTTAATAGTTGATTCTGCATTGGTATAGTATTTATAGGTTGTATTTCCGGAAAATTTATCGCCTGCATAACCGCCTAATATTTTGCTAAATGTATTGCCTGTTTTCACTAATTCCAATGGAACCACATTATTATCCCAACTGCCCATGACAAAAAGTTGATCAGGAACGCCTGTGCCAGCTGCAAAACTCACATTCAGTTTCACTTGTTTAACGTTGAGCCATGCAGTCACCACGTCGTTGGCTGAATACGAACGAACCGCTTCGGCTACGCCTCCCGACGATACTGCCGCCTGGTAATCCCAATCGCCTGTTTCGTTTAAATATTTGTAAGTGATGGTGTTATCACAAATAAATGTTCCAGTAAAAACCTGTGGGTTAGTTGTTCGGGTAAGTTCGTATGGCGTGTTTATATCCTGGTCTTTCAGTGGAAAAGTTCCTGTAATATATACACGGTTGGTACCAATCGGCACTGTAACCGTAAAAGTTTTGCCGTCCCCAACAATTCCGTTACAGCTAATTGATTGGTTAGTTGCCCCGGTGGTACTTACAATAATGTTCTCGTTTGCATAATTGCCAACTGCCAGATTAGCTTTTAGCCGAACAAATATTTCTTTTTTTGTTACCGTTCCAATAATTCCGGAAACGATAATGGGAGAAGACGTAAAACCAGATGAAGACGATTCGGATATTTCATAATTCGCTAGTGGAGATATGATAACAGGATCGGTTAAATGTGTTCCATTCACAACAAAAGATTGAGTTGATGAAGGTCCCATAGTTAAGGCATAACTAAACTGGTTTAGTGTGGATTTTGAACAGTTAATTGTTGGTGGAATGGCAGTAACCGACCCGCTGCAAATAACAAAACCGGGGATTACATTTAGCGATGAAACTGTTATTGTATCATTGCTATACGTTCCATCTGCTAATTTTTCTTTCATTCGCACAAAAATGGGCGTTGAAGTCACAATACCTGAAACAGGCGACAGGCCAAGGTAAGATGCAAAACCGGTATTTTCAGTAAATGATAGTTCGAAATGAGGTGGCGCTGCCAATCGGATGTTATGCAGCAAGTTAGTACCGCTAATAGTGAACGATTGACTTGCTGAAGGTCCGTTTCCGGCAATGTAATTGAACCCGGATAAAGCATTTGTCGACAGGTTAATCGAAGGCGAAACGTAAGTTGATTCAAGCGCGCCTTTTGTAAACAAGGTTCTGGTTTTTCCGGCAAAATCGGTGGTGATACCCGTTGAGCTGACACCCATCATTGAAGCTGAAACATTATAATCAGTTACAGAGCTTCCCGCAGCATTTGTAAAACCGGGCGAAACACTTTGACTATTCGTGCCAAGTGTAGTATAAGCAGGTATAAAGTTGTTATAATCAACTGTTAAAGAACCACTGGCATTAGCCGTAATTAACGCTGCCACTTTTGTGCCGGTTCCACCTGTTCGTGTATTTACCAGTATATTATTTCGGATATCGCGAATATTGGTTGAACCTCCGCTACTAAGAGCATAGGATTTTTGTGCACCAATAGCGGGATTTACACCCGAAACACTCACTGTATTATGTACAAAACCTGTGCTTGTAGCTGCTGCCAGCTCGTACAAACCATAGATAACTGCACCAAACGAACTTTTAATAGAAATAATATTGTTCGAAATTACATTTGTTCCTTTGGCACTCGAAATTCCAACTAAAATAGCTGAAGAACTCGACGTTGAACTATTGTTCGAAGCATCCAAACTGTGAATAAAGTTGGCATTGGCAGTACTGTTTCCGCCCGATAAATTAATGCCATAAGCATATCCACTTGCTGTAGTTCCGGTCGATAGGTTTGAAATTGTATTGTTATTAATTGTATTTGTACCCGGAGCCTGTATATTGATGCCATACACACTTTCGCTTGCCACAGCAGCGGTGGTTGTTATGCTGTTTGGCGTAGTGGCGCTGCCAATAATATTATTGTTTACAGATGCATTTCCATTGGAACCACCCACATAAATGGCACTGATATTTGTAATGCCAATGCTGTTATTGCCTGTAATTGAGCCAATTTGGTTATAGTTACATCTAAGCGTACCTGTAGTATTGGAATAAATGCCATAAACATTACCACCCGTAGTACCAGCCGAATAAATCAGGGAGTTGCTGCCCATGTTCGACCCGATTTTATTACCATTTTCAGTGCCGATATTTACATCACCCGTAGCACCGGTTTCGACAAAAATGCCATAAAAAGTATTTTTGCCACTGTTTGCCCAGTTAATTTTCTGAATCACATTGCCTTGCACACTCGAAGCAGAACCGATACCCGTTACCAGGTGGATTCCGCCAAAAGTTTGGTCACCCGTTGCCGGTTTTGTGAGCATATTGCCACCACAAAATGGGGCAGTTCCTCCAATATAGTTGTTTTCGATTACATATCCGTTACCACTAATCAGACTTATAGCATAATTAACCAACGCAGTTCCATTGGCCGAAAACGTACCTGCTTCGTGATAAAAACTGTTGTTCGTTATTGTCCAGTTGCTGTTATTGGCTCCTATTTTTACGGCTGCCGACGATGCTCCGGCTTGCAAAAAGTCGGGAAACTGATTGTTCAGTACATTATTATTTATCGTTGGAGCTGCCGACGAGCCCAGGGAATAAATGCAGTAATATGGCGAACCTGTTGAATTTCCGCGAAACACATTGTTGCTGAATTCATTATTGCTATCGCCATTTCCACTTCCGCCAGAGCGATTGTCCAAATTGATTACACCACGAGCAGTAGTCGAAAAACCTTTCAGGGTACAAAACTGAATGACGTTATTTTCGGCATGAAGCGACAACCCGACTGCCGTAGCACCGGTATTTCCTGTGTTTTCGATGGTTAAACCGACAGTGCTTCCTTCGCGATTTACACGTCCATCGATGGTAACACTATCTGCTCCCTGCAAGTCGATTAAATTGGCTGACGGTAAATTTCCGGTCACAACAATTCCGGTTGTAGTAGGATAAATCGTTACAGTTGAGTAGTTTGAAGTGCCTCCCGGATTGCTTACTCCCGATGCCGTTAACTTTGCAGCAGCTGTTTCAGTAATATTGGATGTAATTTCAATTACAATATCACCAGTCAAAAATCCCTTGTTAATATCGAAAAATGCATCTTTCAGAGTAGAATAATCACCTCCAACACCCACTTTTACATTTGTGGCATTCAGGTACGAAAAATGAAAAATAAGGAATGAGTAAATGAAAAGAGTTATTGATTTTTTCATGCAATCAGAATTTTTAAAACTGTTTTAATGATTTTACAAATTTAGCCTGCATTTAAAATTGAAAAAATACACAAAATGGCTATTTATTTGTAGTAAATGGGATTGAATTTCATGAAGCTGAACTACAAATCACTTTTTTTAACAAACCCGTTTAAAATACAGTCAATCACAAGAAGTGTCATTTAGAGCAAGCTAAGTATCATTTCGTGCATAAAAAGTGTCAATTTATGCATTTCACGCAAAAGGGACATGCTATATTTTTGCAAAATCGAATTCAAAGCTTATTAGTATTTATAAAACATAAACTCTTGGGTTTTGAAGTTAAGCACACTATTTACCTAACTACTTAACTACCTATCAACCGTAATTGTGTTAACTTAGTATTGAAATAATCGACTAAATAATTGCAGTAGAAATTCTGCTACTGACAAATATCAATTGATCATTTATTAGAACAACCTTTATATTTCTTTGGAAATCTGTTTTTTCAAAAATTAAAATAAATATTGATTCAATTGGATGAAGAATGTTAGAACAATTTTAGAAATGAAATCAACAGAAATTCTATAATATTACTTTCCCTACTGAGTCTGCCCTTTTCTCCAATTATAAGCTAAGCATTTATGTTCCAATTCATATTTTAAAGACTTATACAAAATTATTTATTTGTAATTTAAATTTTATCACCTCAAAGATGATGCTTGTATATTTCTGACTCTTAATGATATATTCAACATATTTTTCGCTTGTTTTGCTGGGATACAGCAGATTACTATTTATCAACCCTTAAGTTACAGTTTTATGAAAAAACATTCACTCTTTCTTCTATTGTTTTTCCTGAGCTATTTTGCTCATAATTCAGAGGCAACAAGAATCAACCTGGCCTCAGGCACTAACGATGCGTTGGAGAATCTCATTATGAACTCTTCGACATTAAGTGGTGATACGATTGTGCTTACGGATGTAGGCCCATACAATTCGACGTCGCCAAAAATGACAATGACGAAGTCGATTGCCATAATGGCAGCTTCAGGACTTTCAGCACGACCCTTGATAAAGGTTACTGCGACAACAACTCAATCTTCTTTTTTCTATTTTTCATCGGGAGGTCCTTATGCAATTTCATTCGATGGAGTTGAGTTTGACGGAAATGAATACACAACTTTGATTGTTCAGTGTAAAGCAAATACACGGATTACAGCCAAAAACAGTATATTCAGAAATGTAAGATCAACACCAACTTCAACAACAGGCAGTCCTGTATTTGCATATTCGGCAATCACAGGAGGTCAACTACCTCTTTATGTTGAGAATTGTCAGTTCTTCAACCATTTTGGTGTAGTTAGTTTATTTGGGTCTGCTTCTCCTACTGCTGCAACATTTAAGAATTGCTATTTTGGATCTACTTATTCTTCAACAGCAACAGTTTATGTGATTAACGCTCAAGGATCGGCGGGGTTTACCTGCGATGTGGATCATTGCACATTTGATGGATGTATCTATCCGGAATTTAAGTTTGCTACGTGCACACCTACAATTAAAAATTGTACGTTTGCAAATAGTACAGCTTCTGTTGCCAACTCATTTGGCACTACGTCTGTCAATTTCAAAAATCATTGTGGCATTTACTGTACTTCGGGGAATATCGATGTAGTTTATCCGACTACCAAAAGAGATGAAACAACATTACTTTCAAATCCGTCATTACATTCGACCTATAAATATGCTACAGCATCGGCTTATATGACCTCTGCTACAGATGGAAAATCAATTGGTTTTGCACCAAAATTGAGTGTTTCCGTTTCTCCAACTACAGCGTCAATATTAAAAAATGCTACGCAACAATTTACGACTATAGTCGTGGATACATTGAGTGCTTATAGTCCTTCTGTTAGTTGGTCGGCAACTTCTGGTTCTATCAATAGTAGTGGATTGTTTACCGGATCAACTTTTGGTTCAGGTATCACCATTACTGCGAATACAGGTTACGGTCAAACTACTTCAGCTACTGCTGAAGTCTTGACTCCTTCTCTTTCCAGTTCTGTTTCTTCATTAAGTGGTTTTTCTTATCAATACCTTACAGGACCATCGTTGGAGCAAACTGTCAACGTAAGCGGAGTTAATTTAATTGGTGATTTGATAGTCTCTGCTCCGACAAATTTTGAAATTTCAACAGGCAGTGGAACCTCTTTTGTGGCTACAACCACAATCAATTTAACTCCTGCAAGCGGAGTGGTGGCATCTACACCAATCTATGTGAGATTAAAAAGCGGTTTGTCAATAAGCGCTTATGATCAAGACATTACGGTGACTTCTTCAGATGCCACTTCAAAAACTGTGAGTTGCTCCGGTACAGTGATAGCACCTCCGCCATCATTTACGTTATCTCAAACCTCGTTGACAGGTTTCAGCTATAAAGCCGGATCCGGCCCATCAACTGAGAAGAGTTTTACGGTAAGTGGTGCCTATTTGTTAGGGAACATCTCGATTACTCCTGGTTCTCATTTTGAGGTTTCATCTACATCGGGTGCTAATTTTGCTGCCGAAAGCCCGTTGGTGATTACAGAAAGTAGTGGAACTGTAGCAACAACTACCATTTATGTAAGACTGAAAGCAGGTTTGTCTGCGGCCGATTACTCTAATGATAGTATCGCCATTGCCACTACAAGTGCTACCTCAGCAGGTGTAGCATGTAGCGGTACAGTTGGTTTTTCCGGATACACCATTGGTACAAATGGCGATTATACAACGCTGGCCGAAGCTTTTGGCGATATTAACCGTGGGTATATTGTCGGCGATATTGAACTTAAAATAAAATCAAATCTCACCGAAACGGAGTCGGCAATACTTTATCCGACAGCTGCAGTAAATCCTGGCGGAACTTCGAATTATTCATCTGTGTCGATATATCCTATTGTTGATGGCCTTACCATATCCGGGTCATTTCCATCTGCTAGTGTCATCGAATTGTCTGGGTGTAGTCATGTGACTATCGATGGACGAGTAAATAAATCGGGGAACATTCGTTCTCTAACCATTATGAATACAACACTAGAAGATGGAATGGGTGTTACATTCTCAAACAATGCGCAGTACGATACATTGAGATATTGTGTGGTGAGGGCGAGTGCAACCACTACGCGAGGTGTTGTCAATTTCGCTATACCGACTGTCGCAGGAAGTGGGAATAGCCATATTATGGTGAATAACAATCTGATTAAAGGAAACTTGACAGGCAGACCTTATCACAGCCTGTATTCTAAAGGTTATGCCGGAGCTCCAAGTGTCGATAATACAATTATTGATAATGAATTCTCTCAATTCCTTCGCTCTGGCATTTCTACTTCCGGACTCTACTTGTATGGTTCCGAAAATAGAGATTGGAAGATTGTGGGTAATAGTTTTTACGATGATGCAACTACTTTAGTACCATCATCTACAGCTCTTTCTTATTATGCAATCAATATTGCTGGTGGAAAAGGATTTACAATTTCTGATAACTACATTGGTGGTTCAGCTTCCAGATGTGGTAGTTCGGCTTTGACCAAAACTAATGCAGGAGACAATACGTTCTACGGCATTTCGGTTACATCGACCGAATCGGGTCTTGCGGCAAGTATTCAGAATAATACGGTTGCTAATATCAACTGGTCGAATAGTGCCAAAGCTTCATTCTATGGAATTCTAGCCGCTACTACCTCAACGGCTGATTTTAATATTGGTACGGTTGCTGGTAATACTATCGGTTCAAATTCCGGAACAGGATCTATTCAGTATTCAGCATCAGCAACAGGTGCTAATGTCTACGGAATTAGTATTCAGACTACCGGTGTTGCAAATTGCGAAAACAATAAAGTCGGTTCAATCTCAACCACAGCTACAGGGGCATATACCGCTAATATTTATGG
>JBILFS010000152.1:0-5451 GCA_044351455.1 Paludibacter sp.
CGAAAAACTGGCAACGGGAGTACAGCAAATCGGTGGTGGAGCCTGTTTCAAAACCAATCAGTTAGTGGGCTCCTGGGGAAGCTGGTATCCGCAACCGGACACGGTGAAATATAAAAAAGAAACGGTAGGACTTGGTTTGCATATGCCTCAAAAATACCAGGGCAAACATGTGATGGATGGTGTAAACAACCTCATCATAGCGCCCTGCAAAAAAGGGGAAATCCTCCGGTTTTACGTTACCGCAGTTGCCACCAAAGAAAAAAACCAGACCATCCGTTCTGCTGAAGAATTCTTCAAATACTTAGATGGCTGGCGAAGAGGTTTAGAACCAATAGTGGTTCAGAAATAAAATCAGGTTTAATCTTACAACAGCGATTCAATATCCTGTGCAATATCCTCCGGTTTTATTCTCGGAGCAAATCTTTTTACCGGATTGCCGTTCTTATCAATCAGAAACTTGGCAAAATTCCATTCAACATCTGGTTTGTCGTCTTTTCCCTTTAAGGTGGATGTCAGATATTTGTAAAGCGGATGAGCATTTTCCCCGTTAATTTCAATTTTTGAAAACATAGGGAATGTCACATCATACTTCAATTTACAGAAGGAAGCAATTTCTTCATCTGTACCCGGCTCCTGTCCCAAAAACTGATTGCATGGAAAACCAAGAATGACCAGTCCGCGGTCTTTGTATTTTTTGTACAAAGCTTCAAGCCCTTCATACTGTTTGGTCAAACCGCATCTGCTTGCCACATTGACTATCAATACTGTTTTACCTTTAAAGTCGCTTAATTTTACTGTTTTACCTTCGATATCAACCACTTCAAAGGGATAAATGCCGGATGATTTCTTGCCGGTTTGAGAAAAGAGTCCTGTTGTAATAAGTGTCAGGAGTGAAAGGAAAATTATTTTTTTCATTTTGGGTATGTATTTTTTATATGAACTAATAACAAATCATTATCTGATATTGTTTAGAACGGATGCTTATCTGCTAAGTGATCATACCCCACGGGGCTGAGGTTCCTGTATTTGTAAAATTCCGGATAAATTCAGATAATCATTTTGAAAAATTATCCAAAACAAGTATATTTGCACAATCCGGAAGTTTACAAAACCAATGGACATCAATATCATTACACCTTTGATTCATTTATCTAACATTCAACCTCTTATGAAGCATTCATCATTATTTATCACTTTTCTTCTTTTTTTTACCTCTTTCATTCATAGTCAGGAACGAATCATTACTCCCGATTGCCTCGGAAATCTCAAAAAGATTGACAAAGCCATCGAGATGAAAATCAGGATGTTTACAGAATATCCCGGATTTGAGGAGGCAGTTCTTTATCAAATAAATGATTCGCTATTTTCCCTGGAGATTAATTATACCGTTAACACCCAAATGCAAAGAAGCAAAAAAATGTTCTCGCTGGCAGAAAAAGAGGCATTTTGCAATCAGGTTTGCGAAAAAATTAAGCAAAAAGCTCCAAACATCACCTTAGACCAAAGTGGTAAAACAACTTTTCTAATTACCAACACCCTGATGGGTGCACTTTACTATGGCAACAGCATTTCGTCACTTTTGTCCGATGATTATGCCAATGATTTTCCCGCTTTATCTTTATTAACAGCAGGTGCAGGTTTTCTGGTCCCATATCTGGCAATCAGGAACAAAGAAATATCCATGTCGCAGGCAGTTATGAGTGGTTACTTTCAGACAAGAGGTTTCTTTTATGGCGCTGCTGCTCCCTTTCTGTTTTTTAATCCTGAAAACACAAAGCCAAGCTTAGCAATCGGAACAATCACAAGCATTGCCGGAGCAATTACCGGATATCAGTATGCCCTGAAAAAGAAATTATCCGTAGAACATGTTACCACCATGGGTGTTTATGGAGATTTTGGCATCCTGAATGGCGTATTGGCATCTACCCTGTTTATTCCCAATTCGACTGATAAATTAAATAAATTAGCTCCTGTTTCTTTTTTTGCCGGATCAGCAGCAGGATTAATGCTGGGGAATCATATTGCAAAAAAGGGGTATTATACTGAAGGTGATGCCGGAATGCTCTATGGAGCCGGGGCTTTGGGAGCCTACATTCCGTTAACGCTGATGTCGCTAACCAATTCTGAAGACTACAAACCATATGTTATTTCAGCTTCATTTGGCAGCATGGGTGGTTTATATTTCGGCGACAGGTTAGCAAAAAAATATGACTTTTCAAACCGCCAGGCAATTATGATTACTCTGGCACAGTTTGCGGGTTGTTTAACCGGTGCCGGACTGGGTTATTTGATTTCATCTCCGGGTGGCGAACCATCAATTCAGGCAGTTGCCATTGCGAGTGGAATAGGATCTTTAGCCGGATTTGGAATGATGGTAAAACATTTTTCAAAGGAAAAGAATCAGGAGGATAAAAATCTTTCCCTGAAATTTAATGTGAATCCAATGGGGTTGTTGAGTCTGACCGCTAATATTCAACCTGCTCCGTTGATTGGGGGAAGCCTGAGATTCTGAAACAGATGACCCAATCAGTAAAATCAGGACAAAATCATTGTTTCAATGGAATTTATTGCATTTTTTCAGAGGCACATTTCATTGAAATATCAATAGCCTGTTGCACAACTCAAAAATTATCACTTTATTTGCATTTAATTATTAATATTTGCTGTATTAAAGCTATTTTCAGGACTTAATTATCAATATTATAATAGTTATAAATTATAGAAAGTATGGATAACTGGATATTTTTAACAGAGATAGAAGTGCTGCAGGAAATAGGTAAACGCATAAAAAAAATACGTTTACAACACAATCTCACGCAGAAAACACTGGCTGAAGATACAGGTTTAAGTGTATCCACCATAAGTTTGATAGAACTTGGAAAGTCGACTACACTCGAAAGTCTGATACGTATTTTATCGCGCCTTAACAGGCTGAAAGACCTGGAAACGGTTTTCAGAGTAAGTGAAGACCTGGAGTTGAAACAAAAATTTGCGAAAGCGAAATTACGTACCGAGCGCCAGCGTGCAACCCAAAAACTGAAATAAGTCATGATGATAGAAGTAAAATTATATGGTAACACATTGGGTACAGTAGAATGGAAGGCAGCGAAAGGAAGCGCTGTTTTCCAGTATAGTACAGCTGCAATAAGGGCAGGCATTGAACCTTCGCCCATTTTAATGCCTCTCAACGAGCGTATATTTGAAACTACACGCGACCATATAAATTTTCATAATTTACCCTATTTACTCTCCGATTCGATGCCCGATGATTTTGGTAACACCATGATGCAAGCGTGGCTGCGACAGCGACAACTATCTTACGATGCAATAAATCCGGTAGAGAGATTAACATATATAGGTAGGCGAGGTATGGGAGCACTGGAATTTGAACCTGTAAATTACCAACAAACAGCAGATTACAAAGTAGACATAAACCAATTGGTAGAGATTGCAAAAAAAGTGCTAGAAAGCAAAATGCAAACACAATATGCTGCTGTAAATACTGAAAATCTGACCAACATATTGCGTATCGGCACATCGGTAGGAGGTGCCAGGGCCAAGGCACTTCTGGCTTTAAAATTTGATGAAAAGAATGAGATAAACGAAATAAGACCGGGCGACATTACGCAGCCGAAAGAGTTCTCGTACTGGCTTTTAAAATTTGATGGTGCTAATGAAAAGTCGCTCGGTGAAGCACAAGGCAAAGGAAAAATTGAATACGCTTATTACAATATGGCAAAATTAGCAGGTATTGAAATGACTGAAAGTCGTTTATTGGAAGAAAACGGCCGGTTCCACTTTCTTACCAAACGATTTGACAGAACAGAAAACGGACAAAAAATTCACGTCCAATCATTGGGTGCATTAGCAGGTATCGATTATAAAGTGCAGCGGGTAAGTAATTACGAAACCTTGTTCAGGGTGATGAAACGCCTTGCATTGCCTTATAGTCAGTTTGAACAACAATATCGCAGAATGCTTTTTAATGTTATTGCCCGTAATCAGGACGATCATGTAAAAAATTTCGGATTTTTGATGGATGATACCGGAAAATGGGCAATAACACCAGCTTATGATTTAACATTTCAGTATAAACCGGGTGGTTCCTGGACAAATGTTCATCAATCATCAATTAATGGTAAATTTGATGGATTTACAAGAGCGGATCTGCTATCCATCGGACAAACATTTGGGATAAAAAAAGCAGGTCAATTAATAGATGAAGTGCTGGAGGCTGTAAGTCATTGGAAAAGAATAGCCTTAGAATTAGCCATTCCGGAAGATGACATTAATGCCGTTGCAGATAATTTAAGGTTACAGGAATTAAGCATGTAAGGTTACTTCGATAAAATGCACGTTAAGACGTAATCGTCAATATAATTTTCAGTTTGAAACCGTTCTGTTATAATAAATATTACATTTACACTCTTTTTATGATAAGTTTTGAATTTTGTGACTTTAAAAATCCTGCACATCAGGAAGCCCTGTGTTTTTTACTCAATCATTACATGGAAGATCCTATGGGTGACCATGAGCCACTGGATGCGCCACAACAAGCCAAACTCATTGAAGGATTGGATCAACATCCGACCGCAGAGGTGCTTTTTGTTTTGTATGATGGTAAATATGCAGGACTGACAACCACCTTTATAAATTATTCCACCTTCAATCTGAAGCCTTATCTTTACATCCACGACGTTGTGGTTTTAGACGGATTCAGAGGCAAAGGCATTGGCAGGGCACTGATCAATGAATGGAAAAGGATTTCTAAGGAGCGGGATTATTGCAAAATTACCCTCGAAGTAAGAGAGGACAATCACAACGCATTGTATCTCTACAACAGTCTGGGTTTTGTCGATTGCGACCCGAAAATGTATTTCTGGACCTGCAAACTATAAATCATTATAAACTACTCCATCATGGCAGAAGATTTAAAAATAATGCAGGGAGCTTCGAAGGAAGAAAAATACATCAGTCTGATTCCCCAGATTCAGGGATTGATTGCCGGCGAAACAGATCTGGTAGCCAACTTAGCCAATATAGCTGCTGCTCTGAAAGAAACTTTCGGCTGGTGGTGGGTAGGATTTTATCTGGTAAAAAACTGTGAACTGGTTCTCGGACCGTTTCAGGGACCTGTAGCGTGCACCCGAATTAAATATGGCAAAGGTGTTTGTGGCTCCGCCTGGAAGGAAGGCAAAAGTCTGCTCGTGCCGGATGTAGAAGCATTCCCCGGGCACATTGCCTGCAGTTCACTTTCTGTTTCTGAAATTGTTGTCCCGGTTTTTAATGCTAAAAACGAAGTGGTGGCTGTACTGGATGTTGATAGCGAAAGATACGATGTGCTGGATGAGATTGATGTGAGGTTTTTGGAGGAGATTGCAGCAATATTAACAACAAAATTCATTGAAATAAAACTTTCTTAACCAAGCAAGAAAAACATTTAAACCACAT
>JBILFS010000153.1:0-5432 GCA_044351455.1 Paludibacter sp.
TTTGTGAAGTGCAGTTGATAATATTATGTTTCGGTTTTAAATATTAATGATACTCAGATTCAATAATTTTTTATGCGTAATCTTCGGAAATTATACTTGTTGATTTTTATTTTATTGTGCCATGTTTTGGTGGCCCAAGAGCAGGATTTACTGCGGATTAAGCAGAACCTGCGCGTGGTTACGCTGCATTACAGTGATCAGTCTGCAGGGGATGTGCAATTGTTGTCGCAAAAACTGAACAACGGTGGTTTCAGTGATCTCGAATATCAGAATAATGATGCTGCACGCTGGCATTGGGGCATACACTGGCAACGGTTAACGACGCTGACAATTGCCTGTAAATCTGATGGTAAGTGGTTTGAATCGCAGGATTTAAAGGATAAAATCATGGCGGGTGTCGATTATTGGTTCCGGCTGGGTACGCGACCGCGAAATGCCTGGTGGGAATTGATTGGGGTGCCTTTCGAAATGGGTAAGGTTTTTATTTTGATGGAGGGGGAACTGGGAAATGAAAGGTTGCTCAAAGCATTGCCTGTCATGAACCTGGCAGTGAGAAAGGATATGTATTATTATCACGGTCCGGCTACGGGACAAAACCTGCTTTGGGAAGCGTTTAACCATGTTTATGCTGCTGCACTTGCCGCCGATCATGTCGGATTGAAACGTGCTTTTGCTGCTGCAGCCGACGAAATAACCATTACTAAAGCTGAAGGTATTCAGCCTGATTTCAGTTTTCATCAACATGGTGCACAGAGTTATGCTTTTGGGTACGGAAAGGCTTTCAGCTTAAGTGCTGCACAATTAATTTTCGTTGCAAATGGTACTAAATATGCTTTGCCGGATGAGAAAATTAAACTTATTTCTGCGTATTTGCTTGATGGTCAGCGCTGGTGTTCGTACCGGAACATGCTTGAATATACAGCCATGGGCAGGGAAATTGCCCGGTCGGAAAGTAAGATTAAAAGTATTGAACTGGCTGCCGGATTGATGGCGGAAGTTGACCGGAATCGCAGGGATGAGTTGAAGGCTTTTGCGTCACAATTACTCCATTCATCCAATGATGTAGTTATTAAAGGAAACCGGTATTTTCCACGCATCGATTTTATGGTGCAACAGGGTGGTGATTTCATGTTGAGTGTAAAAACGGTTTCGAAAGATATTGTAAGTACGGAAACCGGTAATCTCGAAAACCTGAAAGGGTATCATCTCGGAAGGGGAACACATTTTATTGTACGACGGGGTGATGAATACGAAGGCATTTTTCCGCTTTGGGATTGGGAAAAAATTCCGGGTTCACTGTGCGAACAAACGGGTAAACCACTACCCGTTTACGATTGGACAAAAGGTGCTCAGGGTAATACCGGTTTTGTGCTGGGTGTCAGCAATGGCAAAACAGGATGCTCAACATATGATTTTAACAAAGATAGCATTCAGGCACATCGTTCGTGGTTCTTCTTTGAAAGGGAAATGGCTTTGCTGGTTTCCGGACTGCAGTTTGATCGTCCGAATCCGGTTTTTCAAACGATAAATCAGACTTTTGCGGTAGGAAATACTTTTGTAAATAATAAAATGCTGAGTACTGAAAATTTCATCAGCACAAAAATAAAAAATGTATGGCACGATTCGATAGCTTACATTTTTGAGTCAGGCGATTATAAAGTTGTTGTAAATACCGAAATGCGACAGGGTTCATGGAACGTTATTAACCGCGCCGAATCAACCAATTTAATTCAAAATAAATTATTTACACTTGGAATAGATGCCGGAAAATCTACGAAAAATGGATCTTTTGCATGCGTTGTAATTCCCAATGCGGGTGTTAAAACAAAAAGTGGGTTGAGAATTCTCCGAAACACAAGCATTCAACAGGTTGTTTACAACAAAACTTCACAAACACTACAGTTTGTTGCGTATGCTCCGTGCGAAATACTGCTGCCCTGGAGCAATATGAAATTATGTGTAAAAAATGCCGGCGTTGGATTAATCCAAAAAAAAGGGAAGCAGCTGGATGTGGTTTTCAGCACATCGAAAACGGAAGAAATTCATCGCGAATTCAACATAAAACAAGGCTTGCCTACGGTCTCTCAGTCAGATAAAAATTCTCCCGATATCCTTTTTCTGTATCTTACAGGTGATAAGCCGGTTTGAGTTTTAAATACTTTAGAAAAATGATGCCGGTCGTAATAACCGCATGCTGCTGCAATATCTTCAATGCCCAGGGTTGAATAATGCAGCAGCTTGATAGCTTTTTCAATGCGTTTTTGCTGGATGTATTGCTGAACGGTTTGCTGCATCAGATTTCTGAAAAGTCGTGCAAACGAGTTGGTGGCCATGCTGGCTTTGTCGCTTAAAACACTGTTTTGAAGTTCGGTATTGATGTTTTCATCTATATACCTGAGTACCCTGGCAATTCGTTTATCGGGTATGCTTAAATCCCAGGATTCCGGCTTTAGCTGCTGCAAAACAAAAATGAGTAATCCGTTGATTTTCATGGAACTGTATAAGCTGATGACGTTGGGATTGGCTATTCTTTCTGTCTCAATGTCGCGCATCTCTCTGTGCCAGTTCTCATTTAGTTGACAGCTGTAGATTCCCGGGGAAATCTTATCATAAGGATGTCCCAGATTGAAATGGGCAAAAAACTGATCAGACATGCCTTTTTCTGCATAATGCGCCACTTCCGTTTCCCGGGTTATTTTTATGCCTTTGATGCGTTCTGTTTTTTTATATTGCTGATGAATGCAGGATGAAAATGCCGTATAGGGTGGAATTAAAATCAGTTTGTCGTTGGTGAGCTCGTGTGTTTGTCCCCCGAATTGTACAAACGAACCTCCTGTTCTGCTGTGATATATCCTCCACGAAGGCAGGGATAAGTTCTCGCATTCCCATTCCGAAAGCATCCAGTAACGGCAACAGTGAATTTCAATGTTGAAGGATGTAATTTCCTGTTTAATTTCCCAGGGGTCGTAAATTTGTTGTTGAGGGATGTTTTGCATTTTGTTTGTAATTTACATAAATATGTTGTTATTTTACAATCTTTTTATTTGATTTACAAGTAATTTTGCTAAATCATTTAAATTTTTTACACAAAGATATTAAAGTGACGGAATACTGCAAACATATCAATCATTGAATTTGAAAAACATATGCAATTAAACGAAATCGGGACTACCGGTGTGAAGATCCCACCCATCATTTTTGGAACAAGTGCCCTGGGTAATTTGTACACAGCTCTGACAGATGATGTCAAACTTGAAATCGTAAAACAGGCTATCGATCATGTTCCTTCACCGGTTGTGTTCGATAGTGCAGGTAAATACGGTGCTGGTCTGGCGCTGGAAAAATTGGGGGAATGTCTTGATAAACTGAATATTGCCCCGGAAAATGTGATCATCAGCAATAAATTAGGTTGGAAACGAACGCCTTTACTTACTGCAGAACCTACTTTCGAGCAGGGAGTATGGATGGATTTAAAACATGATGCTGTTCAGGATATTAGTTATGAGGGTATTCTGACCTGTTACGAACAGGGAAATCAATTGCTGGGAGGAAAGTATTTTCCTCAACTGGCTTCTGTCCACGATCCGGATGAATATTTAAATGCGGCAACTTCAGCAAAAAACAGGGAAATGCGTTTTGGTCAGATTGTAGAGGCTTACAGGGCGCTGGCCGATTTGAAAAAATCAGGTAAGGTAAAGGCGGTAGGTGTTGGCGCCAAAAACTGGAAAGTGATTGCAGAGATTTCAAAAGAGGTTGAACTGGATTGGGTGATGTTTGCGAATAGTATGACGATTATGCATCATCCGAAGGATTTGCTGGATTTTATGCAGTCTCTTCATCAAAATCAGGTTAGTATTGTCAACTCAGCTGTATTTCATGCGGGATTTCTGATTGGAGGCAAGTATTTCGATTATCAACTGATACAACCTGATACAGCGGCCAATAAGGCAATTTTTGCATGGCGCGATCAATTTTTTGCATTATGCGCTAAACATCAGATTTCTCCGGCTGTTGCATGTGTGAGTTTTGCTACCACAGCTCCGGGTGTAGTGAGCATTGCACTGAATACATCCAACCCAAAACATATCAGGGGAAATGTGGAATCGGTTACGACTCAGGTCCCTGTAGCTTTCTGGGCCGACATGAAGGCGAATAAACTGATTGCTGAAGATTATCCTTTTTTGTAAAACTCACAACATGGAATATACTAAAAATATTAATTACACCGCGTTTAAACGATTCTGTAAAACGCTTGAACTCAGAGATGATGCTGATTTAATTTCAGCTTACAAACTGGCTCATGCCCGGGAAAATACCTGGCCCGAAATTAATCAGGGAATGAAAGAGGTAGGTATTCTGGACATGGAAATTTATATTTCAGGCAAAAAACTGTTTATGATTATGGATACTGTGCCTGATTTTAATCATGAAGAAGCTATGACTGAACTGGCTTCAAAACCACGTCAGTCGGAATGGGAAAAACATATGTCGCGCTTCCAGCAAACTTCGGAGAATGCAACTGCCGATGAGAAATGGCAGCTTATGGAAAGAATTTATAAACTGGATTGAATATGAAAATTGACAGTCACCAGCACTACTGGCATTTTAATACCGCCGATTATGGTTGGATGGGTGAGAATATGGCTGCGATTAAACGCGACTTCTTACCTGCAGACTTGCTTCCTGAACTTCAATCAATTGGTTTTGATGGATCTATCGCTGTTCAGGCACGTCAGACTATTGAAGAAACAAACTGGCTGTTGCAGTTAGCCAACGAAAATCCGTTTATAAAAGGTGTTGTCGGTTGGGTCGATTTGCAGGCAGCCGATGTTGAAATGCAATTGGAAAAATTCAGGAAACATCCAAAAGCTGTGGGTGTCCGGCATGTGATTCACGATGAGGCTGATATTGATTTTATGCTTCAACCCAACTTTATCAGGGGTGTAAATCTGCTTGAAAAGTATCAACTGACTTACGATATCCTGATTTTTGAAAAACATCTGCCCAATACTCTGAAATTTGTTTCATCGTTTTCAGATAATCAGCTTTTTGTGGTGGATCATATAGCCAAACCACTTATCAAAGATGGGGTTGTTTCACCCTGGAAAGAAAAAATATCCGAACTTGCCGGGTACAAAAATGTGTATTGCAAAGTCTCAGGAATGGTAACGGAAGCTGATTGGAAACGCTGGAAGCCTGAAGATATCAAACCTTATCTCGACGTGGTTTTCGAATCTTTTGGGGCAGAGCGGATTTTGATTGGGTCTGACTGGCCGGTTTGTCTCGTTGCCGGAAAATATGAGGAAGTAATGGCAGTGGTTATGGATTATATTTCAGCATTATCAGTCAGTGAAAAAGCAATGATTCTGGGTGAAAATGCTGTTAGAGCTTATAAATTAAATGTTTAAATTAAGCGTGTAAAAATGAAAGCA
>JBILFS010000154.1:0-5430 GCA_044351455.1 Paludibacter sp.
GCATTATCTAAGGGGTTTAATTTTAGAACATATAAACAATCACTCCATAAAATCTACAGATTTCGGGCATGTTGATAAACTTTTTTAGCTATTTCAGGTTATAATATCAGCGCAAAGATATATAATTTCTTTAAAGAATTTATCAAAAAAATGAAAACAATTTTATTCAAATCAGATACACGGGGAGCCGCCGATCATGGATGGCTCAAAACCAATCATACCTTCAGTTTTGCCAATTATTATAATCCTGAAAGGGTGCATTTCGGAGCTCTCAGGGTAATGAACGACGATTGGATTGCGCCTGCTGAAGGCTTCGGAAAACATCCGCATGATAATATGGAAATCATAACTATTCCTTTTTCCGGAGAAGTGCTTCATAAAGATAGTATGGGAAATAAAGGGATTATCAAACCGGGAGAAATTCAGGTGATGAGTGCCGGAACGGGAATTTTTCACAGCGAACATAATAACAGTCAGACCGACCCGCTCACTTTATTTCAAATCTGGATATTTCCTGAAAAGAAAAATGTGAAACCGCGTTATGATCAGATTACGATTGCAGATCTGGCAGAAAAAAATGAATTTTATCAGATTCTTTCACCCGACCCTAATGACCAGGGTGTTTGGATTCATCAGCAGGCATGGTTTAATCTTGGTGAAGCTGATGCCGGGAAAGTTATGCATTATCAACTTAAAAGGCCTCAATCGGGAGTTTTTGTACAAATGATTGAAGGTGAAGCCGAAGTTGCAGGAATTGTGTTGAAAGGCAGGGATGCGGTTGGTTTAACCGAAATATCTGAACTTGAATTCAAAGCATTAACAGATGCAAAAGTACTTCTGATGGAAATACCCATGCACTGGTAAAAACTTATTCAAAATTGGCGTCTGTATCAAGTAATTTCTGATCTTTAAACTGATATAAATAAGCACCTTTTTTTGAACCTGATTTATCAATTTCAGTAGTTTTGTTAAGAAAATCCATCGCCATCATTTTCTTCCTGAAATTTCTTTTATCCATTGGTTGATTGTAAATGGCTTCGTAAAGTGCCTGTAGTTGCGTTAAAGTAAACTTCTCGGGTAACAGATTTAACCCGATTGGCTTCACAAGGGCTTTTCTGCGGAGTATCGAAATTGCATCTTTCACCATCTTATAATGGTCGAAAATCAAATTCTCCGCTTCATTGATGCCAATCCAGTAGGCTTTGTGCTTGTGCAACAGGTCGTCTCTTTGTTCGTTGATGTCAATCAGAGCATAATAGGCACACGCAATAACTCTTTCTCCCGGGTCTCTGTCAACTTCACCATACACTCCAACCTGTTCCATGAATATGTTTTCAAGTCCTGTCAGATTGGTTAATACCCTGTTGGCAGCATCGGCAACTGATTCGTTTTCCTGTACAAAACCGCCCATTAGCGATACGCCTCCCGAAGCAGGTTCCATTTCCCTTTGATGTGCCAATAGTCTGATTTCATTTTCCCTGAAACCCAGAATGATGCAGTCGACAGCAACAAGAAAAGATTTTTGTAGATGATAATAATTTGAATTTGGACTCATGTGACTCTGAAAAAAACAATGCCGGAAACCATTTGTTCCGGCAAAGTTAGTGAATTTTTCTTAATGTTTACCAGAAATACCAGTAGAACAGTACACAGAAGATTACCACACCAAGTGAGGCAATGACATCCCATTTGTTCCAGCTTTTTCTTATTTGTGCCTTATAATCACTGTCGAATGTGATAGCATCAATTTGTTGCGCTGTTGGTTTGGGTGTAAAGAACGATACTACAACCATCATCAGCATGATAAATACCAATAACCAGATTTCGAAAATCAGCCAGTTTGTTTGCCAGAACCAGGTGGTATTTTCCCAGAGCCAGCCCGACATCACATCTTTTCCGTTATTGGTGAAGATATTGGTTAACAGGCGAATCATTCCAATGATAAACCCACCAATCATCCCGAATTCCCCTGCTTTCGGAGTTATTTTCTTTGAGAATATTCCCAATACGAATACTGCTACCATGGCAGGTGCAAGCAAGGATTGTATTCCCTGCAGATAATCGTACAAACTACCCAGACTCATCATCACCGGTATCCATACAATACCCAAAATAACAACAACGATGGTTGCGATACGTCCAGTCAGTACATAGGTTGCTTCACTTTTGTTTTTAAACATCGGTTTGTAGAAATCTTCGGTAAACAGCGTTGCACATGAATTAAAGAATGCGGCAAGCGATGCAACCAGGGCCGATATAAAACCAATGGTAACGATTCCTTTTACACCGGCTGGTAAAACAAATTTAACCATGGCTCCAAATGCTGTATCAGGATTTTCTAAAGTAAATCCGCTATCCGGACGGGCAGCTAAGGCAGCAGCAATCATTCCCGGTATGAGGAACATAAATACGGGTAATAATTTGAAATAACCTGCAGCAATACTTCCTCTGCGTGCACGTTTCATAACCACATCGTTAGATTCTCCTTTTGTCTGACCTAAAACACGTTGTACAATGTGCTGATCGGTGGCCCAATACCAAAGTCCGATTATGGATGCACCAATAAATACCCAAAAGCCGGGATAGTCGTCATACAATGGATCACCGGTTTCGAAGTGAAACATGTGGTTGGTTCCGTATGCATGACCATCAGCTCCTACATTCAGGGTTTTTGAGTATTCAATCATGGCTGTCCATCCGTCAGCAATATTACCTCCTCCAAGTGCAGATAATCCTAAGAAAAGAACCAAAAATGATCCGATAATAAGAATCGGGGTTTGAATGGCTGATAAGGTCATCACGCCTTTCATGCCACCTAAAACTGTAAATATTCCTGTTAATACGATCAAACCAATGGCGCCATACCAGAATGGTAATCCAAGCAGACTTTCCATGAAAATACCCCCTGTAAATGCGGTAACGCTTACTTTTGTCAATACATAGGCAATCAGCGTGATGATTGACAACCAGGACCCTGTTGCGGGTGTATAACGGGCTTTCAAAAAATCCGGCATCGTGATAATTTTTCCCAGTTTGTTGTTCATCAATTGATAAAATGGTACAAACATCCAACCGAGAATCAGAATCATCCATCCCTGCATTTCCCAGTGTGCCATACCTACACCTGCTTTGGCACCTGTGCCGGCCAGTCCTACGAGATGTTCCGACCCGATATTGGCAGCAAAAATTGCCGCTCCGATGATGTACCAGGGTTCACCTTTCCCAAAAAGATAATCTTCACTGTTAGCCTCCTTCATCTTGGCTTTATCTTTTTGTATTGAGCGCCATACCGCCCAGGTTACTCCGATTAGTCCGACTGCAATAATTACCCAGTCGAGCCAAATAAATTCCTGTGTTCTCCAATTCATAACTAATATATTTAAAATTTATATTACTTTTCCACACCAAATTTGTAAATACACTGACTTCTGTAAACCTGTCCGGGTTCCAGATAGGTTGATGGCCATTGTGGCTTATTCGGACTATCAGGATAATGTTGGGTTTCCAGACAAATTCCTGTTCTTTGTTTATAAACGATGCCTTTTTTGCCTTTTATTGTTCCATCTAAGAAATTGCCGGTATATACCTGAATTCCGGGTTCGTTGGTGTATACTTCAACAAAAATTCCTGATTTTGGGGAAGTAACTTTTGCGGCTAATGTATTTACATCACCTGAAGTGTTTAAAACCCAGTTATGATCGTAGCCATTGCCGTTTTTAAGCTGAATAAATTCGTATTTGTTGATGTCCTGACCAATGGGTTTGGCAACCAGGAAATCCATGGGTGTTCCCTGTACTGAATCTATAGCGCCGGTCGTCATGAAAGTGCTGTCGACAGGTGTAAACTGACTTGCATTGATATACAGCAAATCATCTGTCACTGCGTTTCCGGCATCACCCGACAAATTGAAATAGGAATGGTTACACATGTTGATAACCGTTTTCTTATCTGTCATAGCCTCGAAATTCATGTCGATGGCATTGTCGGTTGTGAGTTTAAAGGTAACCTTAGCCACTACATTGCCGGGGAAGTTCTGATCGCCGTCGGCAGAAAATCTGGTCAGCTCCAGGGTCGAATCATTCAAAAGATTTGCTTTCTGAAAAACCTGATATTGCCAGCCCTTAGGACCACCATGTAAACAATGTCCGAAATTATTTTGTGGAAGTTGAATGGTATCGCCATCAATCACAATTCTTCCCTGATTGATGCGGTTTGCATAGCGACCAATGGTTGCACCAAAATCATTGTTATGATTCATGTAATCCTGAATGCTGTCGAAACCCAAAACCACATCCTGAAGTTTACCGCTTTTGTCGGGTACCATCACCGACACGATGCGACCACCGTAGTTGGTTATGCAAACCTCCATGCCGGCAGCATTTTTCAGTACATACAAATCGGTGGAATCACCGTCAATAACTGTTTGGAAATCGGATCTGAGTAGTCCGGATAATGTTCTTTCATCCTTTTTCTGACAAGACTGAAGAACCAAAGCAAGCACAGCAATGCCAAAAATAATTTTTTTCATGGATAACCTTTTTACTTTAAAGAGTTGATAATGAATAAAATAATGCTAAGTATCCGGACTAAAGCCTGAATACCGACACAAAAGTATTTTATTTATGTCATACTTCAAAACAAAAAGTGTACGAAATACACTAAATATGTTTTATAACATATTTTATCATGATATTATAATTTTTAAAATGATAATCTATGAGATTCAATAGGATATATTTGTGTTTTAAAGACAACGAAACAAATGCACCTAATTTCCAATATATTTAGAGCTGCGTAGCAGTGATCTCTTCGTAACCCACATATATGAGCCGCGTAGCGGTGATCTATTTGTAGAAGAATTAGAAATCCAAAGAAAGGAGCCGCGTAGCGGTGATTTATTTGTTAAATAATTGCGCCGGGGAATTTTAATATCTCATCAAAAGGATTTTTCAATATTTGATTTAAGCAACTGAATCATTTGATTTAATTGCTCTTTCAACTTCATTGATTCAGCTATATTTTCGGGGGTAGGCGACAAATTGAGTCGGGAAATGAGATTGTACGGTATGCAGGAAGCTTTTTCGCGAAGGTTTTTGCCTGTTTCGGTCAGACTGATCACCACTTTTCTTTGATCGGTTTTGGAAGATGTTCGGTCAATGAGCTGCATCACTTCCATTCTCTTCAGCAATGGAGTAATCGTGTTGGTATTCAGGATAAGTTTATCAGCAATTTCAACCACTGTTTGTTCATCTTTTTCCCACAAAACCATCAGGACCAAATACTGTGGATAGGTTATGCCGAGCGCATCCAGGTCCTCCTGATAGGCCCTGATTATCAACCGGGATACTGCGTAAAATGGAAAACATAACTGGTTTTCGAGTTTCAGATGATCATAGTTCATATGTCTCTTTTTTGATGCAAATATACAAA
>JBILFS010000156.1:0-5403 GCA_044351455.1 Paludibacter sp.
TTGAAGCATTGGTATTTGGCAATACTGGCAGACCGGTAATAGTTATCTGAATCGTCTTTGTTGTTTTCCAGTCGAAAGACTCAGATACCCTTAGTTCATTCATGTTTGATGCATTTTCTGATTTAAATTCCGGCAAAACCGATTCATCAAGACAGCTACTGAAAAAAAGTACGACTGCAAATAAAGAAATTAATAAGATTTGTTTCATTTTAAGTTTAATTTACAATTGATTATTTTCTATTTTAATTTATTCCTGTTAATGCCATTTATTTAATCAATCGCTGTACCATTGTTTTAAAAAATTGAATAACAGACAAGTAACACATAAAACGCACGTTTCTGTGTCTTCGAAAACGAATACAATTCTTCATTCTCAGGTAAAAAAATTAACTTCATTTCACAAACCATTCGGAGTTTGATCTCGGTCTTCGAAAATGAACATTGATTGTTTTTGGGAATTGACTTATATTTACATCAAAATTGAATATGGAAAACGAAGTAAATATCAATGATAAAAATACCATTCAAAGCTTTCCTGTTCTGGAAATGACCTGTGCCGCCTGTGCCGTAAGTGTTGAGAGTTTGCTGAAGGCGGTTCCCGGGGTAAGTCAGGCATCGGTAAATTTTGCAAGTGCTTCGGTTATTGTGACTTATCAGTCCGGTGTGGTTAATCCGGAAGAACTGAAAAAAGCTGTTCAGGCGGGTGGTTACGACTTAATATTAGATGAAAACGAATCAGGAAATAAACAGGAAGAACATCTCAGGCTGAAATACCTGGATTTAAAACGAAAAGTGTTGTTATCGGGAATCCTGACTGTTCCGGTAGTTGTACTGGGTATGTGGTTGATGGATTTGCCTTACGCCAATTACCTGATGTGGATCCTTACAACGCCTGTTTTGTTTGTTTTTGGGCGCAGTTTTTTTGTGCATGCCTGGAAACAAGCCCGGCACAAAACGGCCAATATGGACACCTTAGTTGCGGTCAGCACCGGAGTTGCATATCTTTTCAGTGTTTTCAATACTTTGTTTCCTGAGTTCTGGCATTCCAGAGGGCTGCATGCCCATGTGTATTTCGAAGCTTCTGCGGTCATTATTACGTTTATTTTGCTGGGAAAATTGCTCGAGGAAAGAGCCAAAGCAAACACTTCATCGTCGCTTAAAAAACTGATGCGTTTACAACCACAAATGCTTACCGTGATAAACGATGATGATGAGCCTGTGATGATGCATGTAAATATGGTTATGCCCGGGCAGACTATCCTGGTGAAACCGGGTGAGCAGATTGCAGTGGATGGCAGGGTGATTTCAGGAGAATCGGGCGTGGATGAAAGTTTGCTGAGCGGTGAACCGGTTGCGGTTATGAAAACACCCGGTGATCAGGTTTTTGCAGGAACAATCAATCAACAGGGAAGTTTCAGGTTTGTGGCAGAAAAAGTTGGTTCCGAAACACGTTTATCGCAGATTATCAAATTGGTTCAGGAAGCGCAGGGAAGTAAAGCGCCGGTGCAGAGATTAGTTGATAAAATTGCAGCAGTGTTTGTTCCTTCTGTCATGCTGATAGCAGTTTTGTCGGGTGTTATCTGGTTGCTGGCAGGTGGCGAAAATGCTTTCACACAGGGATTGCTTTCGATGATAACCGTGCTGGTCATTGCATGTCCCTGTGCTCTCGGACTGGCGACGCCAACTGCTATCATGGTAGGAGTAGGGAAAGGTGCAGAGTTGGGTATTCTGATAAAAAATGCTGAAAGTTTAGAAAAAGCCGGTAAAATTAATCTGGTGATGCTCGATAAAACGGGCACCATCACCAAAGGTTATCCCGAAGTTACCAATCAAATATGGCAGGATGATGACCCGCAATTCAAATCTATCCTGAAAAGTATGGAATTACACGCAGGACATCCGCTTGCACATGCCATCACAGAAGTTTTGAGTGAGTATCCGTCTTCAGAGATAACAGCATTTGAATCAGTTACCGGTAAAGGCATACAAGCTCAATCAGGAGGAGTGGAATATTACGCAGGAAGTGTCGGGTGGATTGATTCTCAGGTAATTCCTGTTTGTAACGATCTTCTGTTTGAAACCCATCAGTGGCGAAAAAATGCCCGAACTGTCGTGGCTTTTGCAACAACAGATAAACTGATTGCGTTGATTGGAATTGCCGATGAGATTAAGCAAAGTGCTGCTGAGGCCATCAGTACGCTTCAGGAAAGCGGAGTTGAAGTTTGCATGCTTACCGGCGACCAGGAAACTACTGCTCAGGCAGTAGCGAACAAAACAGGAATCAAACATGTTTTAGCAGGTGTGTCACCGGAACAAAAGGCTGCTGTGATTAAAAAATATCAACAGGAAGGAAAAATTGTGGCGATGGTGGGCGATGGCATTAACGACAGTGCAGCACTTGCCGAAGCTGATGTAAGTATCGCCATGGGAAAAGGCAGCGATATTGCAATGGATGTTGCAGCCATGACCATCATTTCTTCTGATCTGAAAAAGATTAGTCAGGCCATTCAGCTTTCAAAACTGACGGTTAGAACCATCAAACAAAATCTTTTCTGGGCATTTATTTATAATATTGCCGGAATTCCTATAGCTGCCGGGATACTATATCCTTTCACGGGATTTTTACTCGATCCCATGATTGCCGGTGCTGCCATGGCATTGAGTAGTGTGAGCGTGGTGACTAATTCGTTAAGACTTAATTTATCCATCAAAAATCAAATAGAAAAAAAATGAAAATGTTTCAGTTTATAAAATCAGGGAAAGCCGGTTCGGGTGATGAAATGAAGTTCAAAACGAACATCAAATGCGGAGGATGTATTGCCACAGTCAAACCTCATCTGGATAAGGCAACAGGGATTGAGAGTTGGGACGTGGATATCCAGTCGCCTCAGAAAGTGCTGAAAATCAAATCATCCGGAATTAGTAGTGAAGAGGTAATTGCCATTGTAAAAGGCGCCGGATATCAAATCGAAAAGATTTAAGTTTATGTTGCGTAAATGTAATACTCCTGTATCACCTGAATATCGTTTGAATTGTTAATTTTGGACTTTGAATTTAAATCTTCATGTTGAGAGTTGTAGTCTTTATATTGTTAAGTTTCATTCCGGCAATAAGTGGTTTTTGCGCAGTTCATGATACGATAGTCAGGATGAAAGATTGTGTGCCCGAACCCGGCTTTGTTTATCAGGAGAAGATTAGTCCGGCTGCCCGTTCAACAATGACCGTTTTATCGATGATTGGATTTAATGATTACGAGCAGATTGCGACTTACGATTCAGTGAAAAACAAATTTGTGGTGCCTGGTAAGCGTTTCAGAAAGAAATATCAGGTACAGATTGATACAGTTAGCGGTCGGAAAGTGTGTTATATATTTCCATCTGAAAAAATATCCGGAGGAAAAACCATCATTTATCTGCATGGGGGAGGATACATAGGAAATCTGAATAAAAACTACTATTCCAATATCTTCAAACCAATTTTGGATAGTTCGAAAGTTACATTGATTGTGCCCGATTATGGTTTAGCACCTTTTTACGATTACAAAGCGGCTTATCGAATGTTAGATAAATTGTATCAGCAGATAGTTGCAAAGCAGGGAAGTGAAAACCTGATTCTGATGGGCGAATCGGCAGGTGGCGGACTGGCGCTTGGTTTTGCGTTATGGCTGAAGGAAAATGGCAGGTCGCTGCCCAAGAGTCTGATATTGATGTCGCCATGGCTTGATATAACAATGAGTAATCCTGAAATTCCTGCGATTGAAGATGTAATATTGAGTGTAAATCCCCTGAAGGAGGCCGGTTTGTTATGGGCAAACGGATCAGACCCGACACATTACATGTTAAGTCCGCTGAATGGAAATTTTCAGGGTTTACCGCCTGTTTATGTTTTTACGGGTGGAAAAGATATGTTGTATCCTGATATGCTGATATTTGAAAAAAGAATGAATGGAATTTGTCAGCCGGTAAAAATGTATTTTTACCCTGAGATGTTTCATTTCTGGACTATTGTTTCTGTTTTTCCGGAGTCTAAAGATGCGATGATGCGCGTAAACCGAATCATCAGAGGATTATAAAATCTGAGAAATTAAACTTTTCACACCCCGAAACTGTTTTAAGTTTCAGATTTTAAAATTTATATCTTATGAAAAAACTCATTTTATTTTCAGTAATCGGAGGTATAATCCTCTTTATCTGGCAGTTCCTGTCCTATTCATTGCCCGATTTTCACAAAAGTGCGCATGCCTATACGCCTTTGCAGGACAGCATCATGAATCAAATTGAAAAGCTCGGTCTGGAAGAAGGCATGTATATGCTTGGAGCTGCTAACCCCGAAAATCCTGAAGAAGTTGCAGCGGCCATGAAAGAAGAAACGCGTACCTGGGCTGTGCTGAATTATCAGGTTGATGACTCCAACAGCATGACAAAACCATTAATCAGAAGTGTCATCAATTGTATGATTATTGCCGGACTGCTGTTCTGGCTGTTAAAACAAAAGCCGGATTCAACCTTGTTGAGTAAAGTGTTGTTGTCTTTCGTTGTTGGCTTCATCTCCTTTCTTTACATGCCATATTCCAACTTCATCTGGTACAAAGAGCCGGATATTTGGGCGCATTTGATGGATGGAGTAATTCCATGGTTGATTTTGGGATTGATAGCACATCTTTTCCTGAAACCAAAGTCTGCCTGAATAATAAATGATGATAAGATAGTTTAAAGTGTTCATTTTAAATTGATTGTATATGTACAAAGTAATCTTTGTAATGCTTTTTATGTCTTTGTTAAGACTCAATGCGCAGAACGACACTGTTTTTTTGGTTAAAGCTGAAAAAACAGTCCCTTTGGTTTCAGGTACCAGTGTCAGAATAACTACTGCTGAAGAAAAAATCAGAGGTAAAATTTCATATTTGATAAAAGGAAATGAACTGTTTTTCGTTGCCGGGAAAGATACGATAAATTCAAATGAAGTAAAAGAAATCAAAGTGTTTTATAAGGGAAGTCGCATTGGAGGCACAGTTGTAACCGGAATTGGTGGCGCCGGTGCACTTTATGGCATTGCAATCATTGTTGCAGCTTCGACAGAACTAAATGAGCCGGGAAGTTGGGCCGGATTGGGCATGGTTATAGGCGGAATGTTTACGGTTGCATCTTCTGCCGTTTCAGGTGTGGGAATGCTTGTAAGATCGATTGGGAAAAAATATCCTGTACCTGAATGGGAAATTAAATATTAAAGGTAAATATTTAATAATAAACCACATAAGTCACATAAGTCACATAGAATACTTAAGTGTAAATTTAAAAACTAACCAGTTAAATTTGCATCAGCAGGTATAAACTTATGTGCTCTATGTGACTTATGTGGTTAAATGTTTTTCTTGCTTGTTTAAGAAAGTTTTATTTCAATGAA
>JBILFS010000323.1:0-3265 GCA_044351455.1 Paludibacter sp.
TCTGAGTGGTTTCGGAGGTATTCAACATTGCCTGATTCCTGCTCCCAAACTGGTAATTATCGATAAAGATGAAGATGGAGAATACTATACCAAGTTATTCGCCAAGGAGCAAAGTTATAAATCAATGCTGAAAATATTGGGTTATTAAACCCGATATTACCAGCCCATAACGGTTTTCTGATGATTAACCAACGGATTTGAATACATTTCCAGCATCTTAGTCATCAGAAAATCGAAATCTTTGTTTTCAATATCGATCTTCTCAATTTGCTTCTCTAAGTATTTCTCAAAATCCAGTTTCTCCATCAAACTGTAGTATTTTTCGTATGTTTTCTGCTGATTTAAAAGATCATATGCAATCTTATTGACAGTAAAAATCTCATATCCTGTATAGATATGTTTATCAATCAGCTTTGCTGTTGCAGAAACCAACTCATTTCTGTTGGAAATTCCGGAAGCAAGCGCTTTAATTTCTTCACTGATTTCACCCGCTAACCTGTAAACTACTTTCCCTTTATATCCCATAACACCGGTCTGCATATTCAGCAAATCATCCAGCGGAGATTTTTTATATTCAGGATTGTCTCTTTTCAATTGAAATTCCCTTGCTTTCAGAAAATCACAGGGATCAAATTCGTAAGAAATACTCACAGGACAAATATGCAGGGATGCAAGATTTTCAGCAAATCCATCTTTTCCACACAAATTAAACATCTTCAACAAACTTTCCTGAGTCTGATCATTAGAATCTTTGGCGCGACCCTCTCTTTGTGCAATCCAAACCGACTGCCCTTTTTCATTCACAGCATATCTGATATAGGCCGCTAATTGTTGTGAAGCTTCCAGCATTTGTTTGGCTCCCGGACTTCTTCTTACAATAAAACTTTTATTTACCCTTACCAAATCTTCAATCCAGGGTGAAATCAACAGGTTATCACCTATAGCAATTTCGACAGTATCCAATTGATTCTCAATCAATTTCGAGCAAAGCAATGCCGAGTCGAGGATGATGTCCCTGTGGTTAGAAACATAGAGGTATTTTCTTCCCTCTTCCAGTTTTTCAATGCCATCAAGACTGATACCTTTTGATTTATTTTCTTCGAGATATTTTAAAAACGGATAAACCATTATCTTCTGAAAATCTTCAACTTTAGTGAAACTCTTCAGCTTTGCTTTCAAAACATCCTTGGGAACCAAAGGATAAACAGTACTGAGCACGTTTACAAATTGCTTTTCATTACACAGTCTGTCGAGCACCACAGGTATTTCATCGTCGTTATAACAACGTATTGCATCAAAATTCATATATTTATTTTTTTTTATCTGAAAAGAAAACTCAGGTATATAAAGATAGCCGGAGCAACGAGTAACATGCTATCGAAACGATCCAGTAATCCTCCGTGACCCGGAATTACGTCACCGGAATCCTTTACATGAACTGTTCGCTTCATCAGTGATTCCATTAAATCACCAAAAGTACCAAAAATCACCACAATTTCCGAAAAAATAAGCCACTGAATCAGACTAATTTCCGGAACTATCAATGAAAAGATATAACCTGATAATAAGGCTGTTAATCCTCCGCCAATAAAACCTTCCCATGATTTTTTGGGTGAAACGCGTTCGAACATCCTGTGTTTACCAAGCGTAACCCCAAAGATATAGGCACCTGTATCATTGACCCAGATAGTTACAAAAACAGCCATGAGCATCAGAGGATTATACTCTCCGGCACCTGAGAAAAGCATTCCGGGATTGTCGGTGACCATAAAACCAATGAAATTCAACAAGGAAAATGGTAAAGCAATGATGATTTGTCCGAGTAAAAAATAGGCCCAGTTGTTTATTGGATTTTCCTTTTTACGAAATAATTCTGCAATCAGAACTATCACAATATATAATCCATAAAATGAAAAACTCGGATATTTAAGAATGCCTGTTGAATGAAGAAATGAAGTAAGGAAAAGAATCACAGCACCAATCACGGCTAACACAGAAACCACCTGTACATCTTTCTGTTGATTGGTCAGTTTGTGAAACTCAAAGACAGTCCAACCGCTTATAATTGCAAAAACTGCAACAAAAGCATACTTATCAATCCAGATAGAACCCAATATGATAAGTACAAAGAAAAATCCACTGAATGTACGCGTCCAAAAATTACTCATGGTGGCTGATTTAGTTATTTATTCCGCCTAACAAAGATAATCAATTCTTTCGGACCATGAGCACCCATAACCAAAGTTTTTTCAATATCTGCGGTTCTGCTCGGACCGGTGATTGTTGTGATTTGTGATGGCAGCGAACCGGGATACTTCTGCTCTAAAGCTACTAAAGCATCCTGCGGATACTTAACCAATTGATTTTCATGCGCAAACACCAAATGCACCGGTGGAAAGGCATGTGCTTTTCTACCAGACCCAAGACCGGTACTTATCATGACACTTCCTGTTCTGGCAATTAAAAATTCACAGTTGGTTATTCCGCAGATTAATTCCTCCGGAAAAACTTCGGTGTCATGTATTTCAATCCCGGCATTTTTCAGAAATTCCCTGATTACTTCATCCTCAGCATAAACTTTTTGAATATTCCGTTCACTCAGGACATCTTTAAGCGCATTGATTAAGTCCTGCTCATTTTCCGCTAAATAACATTTACCGGCAATGGCCTCAATCTCAGCAATGAAGCATGACAACAAATTATCAACAGGTTGATAAATCTCATCCTGAATATAAGCAGTATCAGGATGAGCCTCTATCCTGATACGCTTTATTTTATTTAAAATTTCATCCCGGGAATTCATATCTCCCGATTAATTACTTTTTTTATCCTCTTCAATGACATTCTTTATTTCCCCTGATGGCTCAGAAGCCTCAACTTCAGTTACAACAGTTTCATCGTCGGGAGTCTGAAGCTCTGCAATTGCTTTATCTAATGTATTCTCAGGCAAAGCAGTCTGTTCTTCTGACTTTCCGTTCAATTGCATCAGTTCATCCTGGCGCGACGACCACGGTCTTTTGCCAAATACTTCTTCGAGATCTTCCGCAAAGATAACCTCTCTTTCGAGTAGTAATTCAGATAGCTTGTTATGACCCTCAGCATTCTCTTTCAGGATATCCCGGGCTCTTTCATACTGTTCTGCAATAAGTTGTTTTGCCTCTGCATCAATCAATTCAGCAGTCTTTTCACTATATGGCTTTGTAAACCCATAATCAGAATGTCCTGATGAATCAAAGTAACTCAGATTTGGCAGTTTTTCACTCAT
>JBILFS010000157.1:0-5399 GCA_044351455.1 Paludibacter sp.
AATATATTAATACTACGTGATTAACCATTTCCAAAACCATCATAATGTTTAAACATCAGGGCTACGCCCCTCATATATCCAAATTCAATTATTCTACAAAGACATCAGGGCTAGGCCCCTCATAAATTGTATTTCAAATTTTTAATAGAATTTTTAAAGCTAAATCCGTAAATTATAAATTCAATGAGCAGCGTAGCTGCGATTTCTTTGTAGCCCCAATAAAACAATTTCTATCACAAAAAAAAGGTAAGTCCGTATACCGGACCTACCTTTTTCCAAATTATAAAGTTGAATTATGCTTCAGTAGTTTCTTCAGCTACTTCAGCTTCTTCATCCTTTTTTGCTTTTTTTGCTTTCTTGGCAGCTTCGTCTTTCACCATTTTTTCAGCAGCTGCGTTGATCAACTGATCTTTCAGGTCTGCTAATGACTGGATATCGCCCAAAGTTGTTTTTTCCATCGACTGTGCAGGAGCTGCAGGAGTATCTTCCTTTTTAGCTTTCTTAGCTGCTTTCTTTGGAGCTTCTTCAGATGAAGTTTCTTCTACTGCTGCAGCAGCTTTCTTAGCACGTTTTTCGTCTTCGTGAATACGACTGTGTGACAAGATGATACGTTTTGCATCTTTATTGAATTCAATCACTTTGAATGATAGTTTTTCATCCAGTTGTGCCTGAGAACCATCTTCTTTTACAAGATGTTTTGGAGTTGCAAATCCTTCAACGCCATAAGGCAATGAAACTACTGCACCTTTGTCCATCATTTCAACGATAAGACCTTCGTGCATGCTGTCAACGGTGAACATTGTTTCAAGAACTTCCCATGGATTTTCTTCCAACTGTTTGTGACCAAGACTCAAACGACGGTTTACCTTGTCAATTTCAAGTACCTGAACATCGATTTCTGCACCAATCTGAGTAAATTCTGATGGGTGTTTTACTTTCTTAGTCCATGAAAGGTCAGAGATGTGAATCAATCCGTCAACACCTTCCTCAATTTCTACAAATACACCAAAGTTGGTGAAATTGCGAACTTTAGCTGTATGTTTAGTTCCGATACCATATTTGGATTCAATAATTTCCCATGGGTCACTTTTCATCTGTTTGATACCCAGCGACATTTTGCGTTCGTCGCGATCAAGTGTAAGGATTACTGTTTCAACATCGTCGCCAACTTTCAGGAAGTCCTGAGCTGAACGTAAATGTTGTGACCAGCTCATTTCTGAAACGTGGATCAAACCTTCAACACCTGCAGCGATTTCAACAAATGCACCGTAATCAGCCATCACTACAACTTTACCGGTTACTTTATCACCAACATTCAGGTTAGCATCAAGTGCATCCCATGGATGAGGAGCAAGTTGTTTCAGACCAAGCGCGATACGTTTCTTTTCATCATCGAAATCAAGGATAACCACATTGATTTTCTGATCAAGCGTTACAATTTCTTCCGGATGCGTTACGCGGCCCCATGATAGGTCGGTGATGTGGATAAGTCCGTCGATACCTCCAAGGTCGATAAACACACCATAAGAAGTGATGTTTTTAACAGTACCTTCGAGTACCTGGCCTTTCTGAAGTTTGCCGATAATTTCTTTTTTCTGGTTTTCAAGTTCAGCTTCGATAAGTGCTTTGTGAGAAACAACCACATTTTTAAATTCGTGATTGATTTTGATAACCTTGAATTCCATTGTTTTGTTAACAAACACATCGTAATCGCGGATAGGTTTCACGTCGATCTGAGAACCAGGCAAGAAAGCTTCGATTCCAAATACATCTACGATCATACCACCTTTGGTGCGGCATTTTACAAAACCTTTTACGATTTCCTGTGTTTCCAATGCTTCGTTTACACGATCCCATGAGCGGGTAGCACGTGCTTGTTTGTGTGAAAGGATCAATTGTCCTTTTTTGTCTTCCTGGCTTTCGATATAAACCTCAACTTTGTCGCCAATTTTCAAATCCGGATTGTAACGGAATTCACTCATTGGTACGATACCATCTGATTTATAGCCAACATTTACAACAACTTCTCTTTTATTGATAGAGATTACAGTTCCTTCAACAACTTCTTTGTCTTTGATAGCATTCAAAGTGTTGTCGTAAACATTTGTAAGTTGTTCTCTGGCAGCAGCTGAAAGAGCGTCGCCTTTTTCGTAAGCATCCCAATCGAATTCTTCGCTTGCAGGTGCAATTACGGGTGTTTCTACAATTGCAGAGGGAGCCTCTTCAATTACTTCTGCTACAGGCGCTTCTTCTGCTTCCACAGGTGCTTCTTCTGCTTCCACAGGTGCTTCTTCTTCAGTAGCTGTAGCTTCTACTGTTTCTACTGTTTCTTCGGTTTGAACAGCCTCAACTGTTTCAGTAGTTTCCACTGTTTCTGCTGAGTTAACCAACTCTTCAGCAGCTTTCTGGTTTTCTTCCATTAAATTGTTTTTTTTTACTAAATAAATAGTAGGTTAGACATTATGTTGATAAAAATTGCGGGCGCAAAGTTAGTAAATATTTATTTATTTACCAACTGATAATGAAGTATTTCGCTGAAATTTTACAGGACATTAGAAATTGCTGTAAACCACGCTTGCTTTCATTGGTTTCTTAGCATGAGTGCCACTGCAAATTTTAACGCCACTCAGTAAGAATTGAGGTGCCACATCTGTAATATTGGATGATGCATCGGTAGTTACACGAACCGGTATCAACAAATAATTTTCTGAATCCGGGATTAATAAAGGATTGTTTGTGGCATTTTTAAATTCATCGGCCAATAAATCATCAATATCAAAAGTATAATAATACTCAGTTTCGAATGTGTCGGCATTTCTGCTATATGCATAGGTGCCCAAAACTGAATACTTTTGATTAGGTAATTCCTTGTTAATAAAGAAACTATCAACCTTTGATTCTTTGATGAGCATCATTTTGTTTACAAGTGGAAGTGATAAATCTTCAGTGTCAAATTCAGCAATGTCCACACGAATCTGGGCACTGTTTATTGTTAATCTTTTATTTTTCTGACTAATTTTCTGATATACAGACTTCAGCGGTAATTTTACTTTGGTGTAAAGATTGGCCGGAGAAGAAACGAAATTAATATCCTTACTGGTATTGTCCAGTTTGTTTTTTACTGTGTTGATGTCAGGATGCAGGAATCTGTTGGCCTGACGAACTTCATCATTGGCTCTGAAATAAATCACATTATTAACTTTGTAGGTTGAATCCTTATTTACAACGCCATCAGCCTTGTAAGTATAATGATGATGCAATTCAATGTCGATCTGAGTGATGTAAAGCATGGATGCTGAACCAAAATCAGTAGTGATATACAGTCCTTTAAAGAAATTTCTGAAAGCGACATCACTGCTGAAAATCTGAGTGGTATTACCACCGTTAAAAAAACGCTGACAAAAAGCATCATCCAGTTTGATAACTACTGATGTTGAATCATTCACTTTATTGGCATCAACAGCTGTAGTTGTTTTGCTGCCTAAGAATAATGTTTTATCGCAATATTCATCAGGATTAATATTCGATTTTAATGCATCAAAGAAGCTGAATGTTTTTTTGTTCATTTCATAAACGGAAATGTGCATAGGCGAATGTTTGTCGCCTGCAAATTTTTTATAATACAACACCAGCACTGCCGAATCGGCAACGGTTCCGCTTCTGTATTTGAAGTTTTCAGGATGTTTAACCTGTGCCAATACATCCGCATGGGTTGTACCAAAGGTTTCATCATAATAGGTGCCCAACAGAAATGAATCCTGATTGGAAATCATATAGGGAGCAATAAAATTCTCTGTTTGTATCCGGAATGTGTCAGCGCCAACTGAAATCTGATCGCCTGAAGGCATTACTGAACTGCCTATATCGGTATTACTATCATCGCATGCCACAAAAAAAAGGGTAAAAACACCCAGCAATGCAACTAACGCACGTGTTTTCATCATTGAGAAATGAATTTTTAACTAAATAACACTATCGTAAAATCTCACATAATCATCAGCATAATCCTCATCCTCCTTGAATGGTAAGAATTTAATTTGCTGCGATTGAATATATTCAACTATTTCAGGATTTGTGCCGGAAACCGATTGGATAACACCGTCGGAATAGTCTATAGCCAGTTTGCTAAGGGTTACATAATCGATATCCTTGTTCTTCAGATTTGCGACATCTTCATCTTCAATACCTTCAAGCAATAGCTTGTCGGCAAACATTCCTCTGAAAGGATGTACAAAATCGTCCTTAAATAATGAATATATAACTTTTGAATTTTTAAAGAAGGGATCCTGATTGTATGCTTTCTTGATGTAAAGTGGTGCAAGTGCTGTCATCCAGCCCATACAATGAATCACGTCAGGAGTCCAGCGAAGTTTCTTAACCGTTTCCATGACGCCACGAATGAAAAAAATAGTTCTTTCGTCATTGTCGCCGTATTCCTGGCCATTTTCATCAATGATGGTGTTTTTCCGGTGAAAATAATCATCATTGTCGATAAAATATACCTGAAGTCTTGCTGATTGGATGGAAGCAACTTTGATGATTAATGGGTGATCTGTATCGTCTATGATAAGATTCATACCTGATAATCTGATTACTTCATGCAATTGATTTCTTCTTTCGTTGATGGCACCAAACTTTGGCATGAAAGTGCGGGTTTCCCTTCCCCTGTCTTGTACTGCTTGTGGAAGATACCTGCTCATGTTGGCAATTTCTGATTCCGGTAAATAAGGGAAAATTTCCTGGGAAATGTACAATACTTTATTGACTTTTTTCATTCGGATAGGAAACCTGCTTTAAATATTTAAAAATTAATATGCAAAGATAATGAAAAAAAATCATATAATTTGCTGATGTTGCCTATTCCCGAATACTTTTTGTACTTTTGCATACTTTTTTATGAATTGCTTATAAATTTTAAGCTAATGAAAGTTATAAAAAACATACAAAGACTGAAAGAAACATTAGATGCAGTGAAGGCATCAGGAAAAAAAACGGGTTTTGTTCCTACTATGGGAGCTTTGCATGCCGGACATATTTCTCTTGTCGAAAGAAGTGTCAGTGAAAATGATTATACCATTGTAAGTGTTTTTGTAAATCCAACACAGTTTAACAATAAACAGGATCTTCAAAAATATCCGCGTGATTTTGAAAAAGATGCGTCGATGTTGCAGCATGCAGGTGTGGATCTGATTTTCGCACCGGATATTGCTGATATGTATGCGGATGATGAACTCGTCAATACTTTTCAGTTTGATTTCGCCGGACTTGATAAAGTGATGGAAGGTGCATTCCGGCCCGGACATTTCAATGGGGTTGTACAGGTTGTAAGTAAATTGTTTACCTGTGTTAAACCCGACAGGGCTTATTTCGGTGAAAAAGATTTTCAACAACTGGCTATC
>JBILFS010000158.1:0-5393 GCA_044351455.1 Paludibacter sp.
ACCATGCGAATTATCTGGAAATAAATACATGGTTACGGGCACATTATGTTTTTTTAATTTCAAACAGTATTCGATACTATTCTGTGAGTTTACTATGGGATCATTAGATGGACAAAAAATTATTGTTGGTGGAGTTAACGGATTAACATGCAAATCGTTACTATATTCATCCAATCGTTCCTTTGTAGGATTCTTTCCGAGTAAATTATGAACAGATGGCATGTGAGCATAATTTGCGTTTGCATTTATAACTGAAAAGAATTGCATAGCAAATACTGGTTTTGATATGCTATCATGACAATGCGTAGCCAAATAGGATGCTAAATGACCACCGGCAGAAAAACCGGCTATTCCGATTTTGGTTTTTTCAATATTCCATTTATTTGCATTTTCATGGATTATTCTGAATGTTTCAATGGCGTCGCTAACAGGCACTTCGGGGTGTCCGTTCGGCAATCTGTATTTTAATACAATTGCAGCCATACCTTTCGATACTAACCACTTAGCAAAATTATGGCATTGTTCAGTATTTACAGTTATATAACCACCACCCGGGCACAATATTACTGCCGATGTCGGGTTCGTTTTTTCGGGTAAGTAAACAGAGATTGCTGCTTTCGTCACATTCTGATATCCATTTGTCCTTTTATTAATTGATTCTTCTGCAATTATACCATTTGAGTTCGGACTCCCGTTTTCCCAGAGTTTAACTTCAAGAACCGACTGAGTCATGCTATGTTGAATGGTGAGTAAAAATAAGAAGATAAAAAATACAGTCTTCATATATTTATTATGTGTTTAGTCTACATAAAAAAACGTATTTGGGAATTAAAAACCTTGAAACCACTCTTTTTCAAAACTTTTTCTCATCAGGATTAACTGTCTCTTATATTTAGCATTATTTGTTACATACGTCATTTCGTAAGGATCTGATTTCAAATCAATCAGCTGCTCTTCTATTCCCATAGCATCATATTTCAGATATTTTAGGTTGTTCTCACTTACGATCATGCGCCCAATTTCAGTCTCAACGCCAAGTGTTTTGCGCCATTTAGTTTTTTTACCTTCCAGTAAAGGACGAATGCTTTTGCCACGCGGGTCGGCAACAGCTTTTATTCCGGCATAGTCGCAAACCGTTGGCAATAAGTCTAATCCATTCGAAATCAAATTGGTACTATCCACTCTGTTTCCTTTAATTTTACCCTTCCACATCACCATAAAAGGAACACCAGCCGACTCTTCGTAAAGTGCTGTTTTGTGTTCCATCCGGTGAGCAGCATCCATATCGCCATGGTCGCTCGAAAAAATAATTATCGTATTGCTCAGTTGATTCGTTTCAATCAATGCATTCAGCACCGTTTGAATTTGAGCATCAACTTGTTCGGTAAGTCGTGCATACGCCCAACGATGCATGCGCCATTGTTTTTCGGTGTAATTTTTGCGCGCTCCTATTCTGAAATCACGTAATTCTAAAAGCTTTTTAACTGCTTTTGGTTCATCTTTTTGAGGTTCAAAATTTGGAGGTAATATTGGACAATATTTACTGAAAAATTCATCCTCAGATACACCGTCAGGAGTTTTCAAGGCTTTTTCCAGCGCAGCAATTTCCTTCACACTTCTGCCTATCATAGCTTTTTCCTTTTCAGACGTGGTAAAATCGCGCAAAGCCAAATAGCATATATCATGTGGATTAATGAAAGATAAGGTCAGGTAAAAAGGTTTTTCATGTTTTTGCTTTAGAAATGCCGCTGCATCAGCAGCTAAACCTTCTCTTTCGTCGTTGCTAATAACTTTAAAGCCAGTATTTTGCGGCAACAATGGTTTGGGCAGGTGTTTTTTACCGCCATAAAACAACTCATAACCGGCCTTTTTCAGAAAATATGGCAGAGTTGTATTTCGAATCTCATCAGTCAGTGACTGTTCCGAAAAGTTGAATGATGCACCATCGTTCTCTCGCACCTGATTTCCGTGAATATCCTTAAATTCACCTGCAAATCGACCTGTCATCATACTTACACGAGACGGGACACTCACCGGATTGGCACAATATGCCCTTGTAAAACGAACGCCATTCTCAGCAATATAGTCCATAGCAGGTGTTTTTACCCACTTATTGCCAGCGCAACTCATCATGTTGGCATGTTGCTGGTCGGTGAAAATATAAATGATATTGGGCTTTTGAGCTTCGAGTAATTTCGGGCACGCTGCTGTAAGCAAAAGCGCAGCAATTTTTATTTTTTTCATAGTTTATTTCAAATAAAATACTTCCTGCAACTCAACCGAAACAGGCGAATTATCTGCATTGGTTTCCATAATATCAGCCATATATGCCCACCATTTTTGAACAATTGGATTATTCCCCAAGTCCTGGGAACCAGCTCCACCTTGCACCTTTTGCGAAGCAAAAAGAATGTTTGTTTCCTTATCCCAAAAAATGGAATAATCGTAAACACCGCTTTCCTCAATAAGTTGTTTCAACTCCGGCCAAATTTCGTTGTGTCGTTTTTCATACTCCTTCTCAAAACCGGGTTTGAGAAACATTTTAAAAGCTTTCCGTTCCATAATTTACCACATTTTTTTATTTAGCTCTATCATTTCGGGATATTTTCTATCCTCATCGTCGTATTGCTTTTTAAGGCGTAAAAGTTCCTTTTTCAACCCGAGAATGATTTTCTTATACTGAGGGTTATCGTATTGATTTATCATCTCATCTGGGTCCAATTTTAAATCGTAGAATTCGAAACAAGGAGGCAATTTTCTATCGTGATTCATCCTTCCGAGTGATAAACCATAGAAATAAATCAGCTTGTATCGTTCGGTACGAACGCCGTAATGAGCTGCTACATGGTGCGGATAGTCATCGTTCATCCAGTAACGATAATACATCGATTTACGCCAATTTGCTGGTTTTTTGCCAACAAGGTTTTTCCTGAAACTCTCTCCCTGCATAAAAGCCGGTGTATTTTTTACGCCAGCATAATCGAGAAATGTTGGAGCAAAATCGATATTCAGCAAAAAGTCATTGTTTGTAGTTTTTGGTTTTATCTCTTTCGGATACCGTATCATAAAAGGCATTTTCAGGGGTTGTTCGTACATAATGCGTTTGTCGAACCAGCCATGTTCACCCAAAAAAAATCCCTGATCGGAAGTATACACCACGATAGTATTTTCAGTCAATCCATTATCATCCAGATATTGGAGTAAACGCCCCACGTTTTCATCCACTGCTGCTACTACCCGCAGGTAATCTTTCATATATTGCTGATAAATCTCTTTTCGCTTCTCCTCCATAGTCAACCCTTCCACATTCAACCCTTTCAGGTCGGCTTTTTCGAGCCAATCAAAAGTCATGTGTAGCGATTTGGTGTATTCTCCTTTCCCTTCGTGAGTGTCGTTGAAGTTAGCCGGATAAGGAATTGCAACATCTTTCAGTAAGTTCTCGTGTCGTTTTGCAGGGATGCACGGACGATGAGGCGCTTTGAAATGACAAGCCATAAAAAACGGTTTTGATTTATCCCGTTTGTCGAGCCATTGTATGGTTTTGTCGGCAATAATATCGGTACAATAGCCATCTTCATTTTTAAACTTCGCCTTTTTTTCATCACCACCATTCCAATTTCCATTGTCTATAAAACGAGGATTGTAATATTCTCCCTGCCCAATCAGTACGCTCGAATAGTTGAAGCCTGATGGTTCTTTGTGCAAATGCCATTTTCCCACTAAAGCTGTTTGATAACCTGCTTTCTGAAGTTCTTTCGCTACATTCGGGTGGTTTGGCTCCAGGTCGTTGTTAAGTGTATATGCTCCATTCACGTGGCTGTACTGACCTGTAAGAATACAAGCCCGACTGGGTGTGCTGATAGAATTGGTAACAAAGCAGTTTTGCATCAACATACCTTCGCTTGCAATACGGTCGATGTTAGGTGTTGGCAAGAGTTTACTCAGCGGATGCCCGTAATAGCTCATGGCTTGTGTGCCATGGTCGTCGCTCATAATGTAGAGGATGTTCGGTTTTTCAGGTGCAGCTGCCTCCAAACTTATCGAAGTCAATGCCACAGATAAAATTGGTAAAACTCGTTTATATTCCATATTGAGTTGAATAAAAGGTCTATTTTTCCAACTTTAAAGCTGTAAACAACAAATACACAAATGCCACACTTAAAATTCCAATGCCTGCAACCTGCCCGAATGAGTCGGAAACTAATCCCATGACAATTGGAAAAACAGCACCACCGGCAACCCCCATAATCATTAAACCTGAAATCTCATTGGTGTGATCAGGCATTTTTTTGAGTGCTGCCGAAAAAACAATGGAGAATACATTGGCAACTGACAATCCAAGAATTGATATCATGGCAAGTATCAACCACAACTGGCTACTGAGCATCATACCCACGAGGGAGACTATGGCTAACACCATCCCTGCCAAAAAGAAATTGCGTGACGAGTATTTCACAAGAAATATAGCTCCCAGCATGGTACCAACCGTACGGGCAATAAAATACAAACTTGTTCCAAGTCCGGCTTCTTCCAACGGAATGGAGCATCGTTCCATAATAAATTTCGGTATAGCTGTGTTCAATCCTACATCCACACCTACGACAAAAACAATGGCTAAAAAGAAAAGTAGAATCGATTTATCGTGCAGCAAAATAAAAGATGATTTGATTGTAACATCACCCGTGTTGCTTTTTTCCTCTTTGGTTATGGGTGTAAGCGCCAGCCATACTGCCGAAAGTATGGAAATACCTCCAAAAATAAGGAAAGTATATCGCCAGTTACCAAACAGGGTGGACGACATTCCGGCCAATAACGGACCTGAAAATGCTGCCAATGCTTTGATAAACTGACCTAAAGTCAGACTGCTGGTTAAGCGATCGTTACTCACCACATTTGTCATAAGCGGATTAAGCGATACCTGAATAATTGTATTGCCAATTCCAATCAGTGCAAAGGCTATGAGCATAGTCACAAATTGCTGACTTACAAATGATACACCCAAGCCAAGTATTGAAATCAAAATACTCAGTAAAACGGTATTCTTTCGTCCCAGTTTGGTTGTAAGCATACCTACCGGTACCGATAGCAATCCAAACCACAGAAACAACGAAAATGGCAGCAGGTTTGCCAGCGAATCGCTCAAGCCAAAATCCTGCTTTACGTAATTAGTTGCAATGCCTACCAAGTCGGCCAATCCCATTACAAAAAATGCAAACAGAACCGGCAGAACTTTACTTATCGAATATTTATTTTCCTTCATTTTATTTTCTTTCATCCTGACGAATTGCAAAAACGGCATCTACCATGGCTTGAAAACCATCAATCGCCATATAATCGGGTATTGAATTTCCGGAACCGGCTCCATAACCCTGAGTCATGGAACGAAACAAAGC
>JBILFS010000159.1:0-5378 GCA_044351455.1 Paludibacter sp.
GGTGTAATTGGTTCAGCAGTTGCCGCAGGTATTCTGTTAAGCATGTTATCATAAATTCATCTAATTAATCTTAAAAAAGAAGGATAATCTGCAGGGTTATTCTTCTTTTTTTGCATTTTTACATTCAAATATCTGTTTTATTGTTTTTTTCTCTTATTTTTGAACTATGATTGATAATGTTTACACCCTCGCAGGAGAATATGCGCTCAGAACCAAAGAAAATATTTTTCTGACGGGCAAGGCCGGTACCGGCAAAACTACTTTTCTACACAAACTGAAGTCGGAAACCAACAAACAAATTGCAGTGGTTGCTCCAACCGGGGTGGCTGCCATCAATGCAGGTGGCACAACCATTCATTCTTTTTTTCAGATTCCTTTCAATCCTTTTATCCCGACAATTGCCGGAAAAAGGGATTTGATGGATAAAATAAAAATGCGTTCACAACGTCGCAAACTTCTGCAGGAACTTGAATTACTGGTAATTGATGAGATTTCGATGGTACGATGTGATACCCTGGATGCCATTGACACCGTACTGAGACAAATACGGCATCAGTATCATGAGCCTTTCGGAGGTGTTCAGGTTTTATTTATCGGTGACTTATTTCAATTGTCACCTGTAGCTGTCGACGAGGAATGGCAATTGCTTTCACAATATTATTCCTCACCCTATTTTTTTCACAGTCAGGTGATTAATCAGAATCCGCCGGTTCAACTTGAACTCGACAAGGTCTTCCGTCAATCCAATGCAGATTTCATCAGTCTTCTGAATGAAATCAGGAATAACTGTACGACTCAGGCAGGTTTTGATCTGTTGATGCAAAGGTATCAACCGGGATTTAAAGCTAAACCTTCAGACAATTATATCACGCTCACCACTCATAATTATAAGGCTGATAAAATTAATGCAGAAGAACTTGAAAAGGTTAAAGGCGAAAAGAAAATTATCAAAGCAAAAGTCGAGGGCGACTTCTCAGAAAAAATTTACCCAACGGATGCAGATTTAGTGCTGAAAACCGGGGCTAAAGTGATGGTTATCAGAAATGATTCTGAAACGCCAAGAAGATATTACAATGGAAAAACCGGCATCATCAAAGAATTTAAGGAAAGTACAATTCTTGTGCATTTTCCGGATGATAATCAGGACATTGAGATTGCACCGGTTGATTGGGAAAACATTCGTTACAGGGTCAACGAGCAAAACAATCATATCGAAGAAGATATCATCGGAAAGTTTACCCAGTACCCCCTCCGGTTAGCCTGGGCAATAACCATTCATAAGAGTCAGGGGTTGACTTTTGAAAAGGCAATCATCGATGCCGGCGATGCATTTTCACCCGGTCAGGTTTATGTCGCCCTGAGCAGATGCCGGAATCTGGAAGGCATGGTTTTGGTAAGTCAGATTCATAATTCAATTTTAAAAAACAATACTGAAATACTGAAATACGACCTGAACCGACCACCGGTTGATCTCTTGAAAAATCAATTACAAAATTCCAAACAAAATTATATTCAGCACCTGATATCTGCACTTTTCGATTATAATCGCGAATCAGGAATTATCAGAAGAATAACGAAGTTTTATGAGGAAAACAATGCCTCCTTCAATGAAGAAACTCAGGAATATCTGATTGGAATTCAGGAAAAACTGAACGAACTAACCGAAATTGGTCAGAAGTTTAAAAAGCATCTGGCAGAAATTATGAGTCAGGTGCCTGTAAATGAGACTTATCTGGCTGAACGAATGCAGGCTGCGTCAGGCTATTTCAATGATAAAATTCATGATCTTCAGAAACATATTGCCGATATCAGAACTTCAACCGACAACAGAGAACTGGCAGCAGAAATGACAGAGGCACTGAAATTTGTGTATGAGCATGCCGAATTGAAAAATTTCATCATGAAACGGGTCAAATTTCCATTCGATTCTGAAGCATTTCTTGATATAAAAACGAAGTTTTTGGTTCCCACGATGAGTTTTAATGCTTATTCCGGCTATCAGAAATCAGGAAAAATCAAAGTAAATTATCCTGCACTGTATGCAAAATTAGTCGGATTAAGAAATGATCTGGCTGATGAAGAAAACATTCCGGTATATTTGATAGCTGCCAATAAATCACTCATTGAAATGGCTGATTATCTGCCATTAAACGAAAAAGATTTAATGAACATCCATGGTTTTGGAAAAAATAAAGTTAAGAAATATGGCTCTATGTTTCTGGATGCTATTCAGGATTTTATCTTCGAGAATAATCTAAGCAGCAGGATGCACGAGAAAGCACCGGAGAAAACATCAAAAGGAAAGAAAAAAACAAAAAAATCCTGAGTTAAAGATCTGAATGTCTCTTTTTTCCGCGGAGATAGTAATTAAAGATGATACTGCCTTTGTATATTTCCGGGATGGATTCATTATGAATTCCTTTTGTAACAGCATAATTCTTTTTCATTTTTGAATAATCTCTTCTTGCCCTGAAAACAGCAGCAGCATTATGAGGCTTACCGGTGACAAACAACTGAAAAGCAGCCAGATAGTCCATGAAAAATCTCAAAAAGAGTACTGACTGCAAGCGATTTGATGGTAAATTTTTATACAGTAACAAAAGATTATTCCGGAAATTCAGGTATGTTTTACGGGGATTTTCAACCTGTAATGTGCCACCACCAACATGGTAAACCTTCGATTGTGGAATACACACCAAACGATGCTGCATGCTTTTCAGTCTCCAGCACAAATCAATTTCTTCCATGTGGGCAAAGAAATTTGCATCAAAACCTCCAGCTTCATGAAACAAAGCTGACCTGATCAACATGCATGCACCTGTCGTCCAGAAAATTTCGCAGATATCATCATACTGACCCCTGTCCTCTTCAGTAATTGCAAGAATTCTTCCCCTGCAAAACGGATATCCTAACCGATCGATAAAACCACCTGCAGCTCCGGCATGTTCAAATTTTTGTTTATCATGATAAGCTAAAATCTTTGGCTGACAAGCCGCTACATCCGACTGATTATCCATATACTCCACCAAAGGATTCAACCAGTTTTCAGTTACCTCCACATCAGAATTCAAAATGAGATAATATTCAGCCTCTATTTGAGCTAATGCATGATTATAACCTCCCGCAAAACCGTAATTCTGATCAAGTACAATTATTTTTACCGATGGAAATTCAGCCTTCAGTACGTCAACAGAATTATCCGTTGATGCATTATCAGCTACATAAACACTTGCATACTCATTGGAAGAAAAGGCAAGAACAGCAGGCAGAAATTTCTTCAGATATTCCACCCCGTTCCAGTTCAGTATAACAATAGCAACTTTTTCAGGCATATTTCCAGCGTTTATGCGACCACAACCACAACTCAGGCTGTTTTTTGATTTTTTCCTCCAGCAATTGCATGTATCGGGTCGTTATTTCATATTCTTTGGTTTCTCCCGGTTTTACAGCAATGGGAATAATTTCAATATCGTAATAACCTCTTTTGGGTCGTTTGATATCCATGAAATAAACAGGATAATTATATTTCCGGGCTAATTGCTCTGTTCCCAAAAATACAGGTGTTTCCTGATTCAAAAACTGAAGTCGGTAACGGATAAAATGTTTGGCCGGACTCTGATCGGAAACCATGCCGATAATGCCATATTTTCCATTATTTTTCATCTGAAGCATTTTCCTTACCAATTCATCTTTTTCGATATTGACACATCCGGATATACTTCTTAATCTGAATATTAACTTGTCAAAATGCCTGTTCTTGAGTTTTTGATAAACAGGATGCAGCATAAAATCAGCCGGTAAGTGATACCCGATCAACGCCCCCCATTCCCAGTTTCCGTAATGGGATGTCATCATCATCACACTTTTACCTTCGGATTGATGAGCAGTCATCAAATCAACACCTTTGAAGCTGATTCTCTTCCGCATTTCCTTCTCGGAAGCATGAATTTTTTTGATGGTTTCAAAAATCAAATCGCAAAAGAAATGATAGAACTTACGCTCAATCAATTTTAATTCATCAACAGATTTTTCAGGGAATGCATTTCTAAGGTTATTTCTGACCACCTTAGTTCTGTATCCGACAATATAATACAACATTAAATATGTAATATCCGATATTGCATACAAAACTTTCATTGGTAGCAAAGCTGCTATCCAAATAAGGGCATATAATAAATAAAACATTCCTGAGAAAATCAATTAATTATAAATTCCAATTGATTTACCGTATTCATATTCCGCTTCAAGAATGATTTCCACATCATCCTCGGTTAATTCCATTTTATCCTTCCTGATGCATTTCATCACAAATTTCAGCATATCTTCCTCATCAATACTCGCTTCTTCCGCAGTATCTTCATCAATCAGACCATTTTCGTCGTAATATTCATAGATTACGTCCAGCACATATTCTACCTTCATATCATCTATGCCTGTTTTTGATTCGGCTGCAAGATGATCCATAATAAATTTCACTGCTTCGTCTTCGTCGTAAACCAGCAAATCGTCTTCTTGTGTACTCATAATTTAAATATTAAAATTTCATCCCAAAGATATAATTTTATTCTGAGCATTCAATATCTTTGCATCAAATTTTAAAAAAAGAAATATGACTGTTAAAACATTTACTTTTAATCCTGTTCAGGAAAATACATATTTAATTTTTGATGAAACCGGTGATGCCGTAATCATCGATTGTGGCTGTTTTTATGATCAGGAAAAAGATACAATCTCTAAATATATTTCAGATAACAAACTCACGATTAAACGATTAATAAACACACACCTGCATTTCGATCATCAGTTTGGTAACCGCTATATTTTTGAAACCTATGGCATTAAACCGGAGGCCAATGAAAATGATTTATTTTTACTGGATGGCGTTAAAGCCAAAGCCAAAGTATTCGGATTTCCTATCCGGGAAGATGCCATGCCAATCGAAACTTTCTTAAACGAGGGTGATCAGGTCATTTTTGGAAATACAACATTGGATTGTCTCCATATTCCGGGTCATTGTCCGGGACATCTGGTATTTTTGGACAAAAACAATAAAAATCTGTTTGCCGGAGATGTGTTATTCCGTGGTTCGATTGGAAGAACAGATCTGGAAAGAGGAGATTATCAGACACTTATCAATAATATTACCCAAAAACTACTGGTGCTTCCTGATGATATTACGGTTTATCCGGGTCATGGACCTACCACAACAATCGGTTATGAAAAGCAGTATAATCCTTATTTATAAGCAGGGTTTACTGAAAAATCAACATATTTATTGATACAATCCTTTTGCCTGAATGAATTCCAGCACCTGAGGTGGAACAAATCCGGAGACATCTTTGCCCTGACGAAGTAAGTCTCTGACTTCTGTGGAAGAA
>JBILFS010000160.1:0-5352 GCA_044351455.1 Paludibacter sp.
ATAATCCCAAACTTCAGATTCGATTTTTACTATTTTTTCACGGATATTATTTACCTCGTCTTTCAATTGTTTGGTGGTAATTTCCTGCGTGCTGCTATAAATTCTTCTGAAAAGATTATTATCTCCCACCAAATAATCGCCAAACATCCTTTTGGTGAAAAATTCGAAGTAACTTACGCGTTGAGCAATATTATCAATCTGATAAACAGGTTGTTTGGCAAACTGAACTTTTAAATCGTCTAACAATAACCACGCAAGTACCGATTCTTTCAATGCAGTTTTAACCAACTGAATGTCGGGTCCCTGTGCTTCACCTTCTTCTTCAGATTCACCAGCTCCCGATCCCGAATCTTCTACCTTCAGTGGTGCTATGGCAATGATTTTTGAATTGAAGCGGGATAAGTTCTTATCAAAATAAAAGACGCGTTGAATCATAAATCTGTTGATGCTCTTCGAAAATCTGTCGTAGATTCTGCTGCTGAGTTTTAATCCGTTTGTTGTTGCATCTTTATCGAACAAAGGATCGACATATTGTGCACCGGCCACATCTGTTTCAATAAAAAACACATCCGAAAGTTTCTCGCGGAGAACCAGATTATCTGATTTGAACTGAGGTGCAATGCCATAATCGTTTGGATAGTAAACAGGTGCACCATTTACGATAGCTTCAGAAATAACCCTGAACAGATTTTTGTAAGTTGCATCAGGATCTACAGGAAACGCAAGTTGTGCATTTCTTTTATCGCGGAGGTCGATGATGCTGTAAACAACCTGTGCCCATACAACATCTTCCGCTTTACTATTGATGCGGGTAAGGGTATAACTGAGGTCTTCGTTTAATTCAGGATTATCATTGATAACACCATTTTCGCCAAAAAAATTGATGGTTTCCTGTGCCTGTAAACTCAATACAGTCAGCATAACAACGAAAGGGATGATTACTATTTTTCTCATGTTCCTGTTTTTTTATGAACCGCAAGTGCAGTTTAATTTCAATTTATAATATTTCTATTGCAACAGCCGATAAATTTCTTTCAATACCATCGGGACCAACCGCCCTGATTCTCTGAATGGTTACCATGGTTCCTGAAGGAAGACCGGCAACAACATTTATCTGATCTGGTGTAAATTTCGAACTTGTTGAATTATAAGTTCTTCTGCCAATTTTAATGGAGAATGATTTCACTGTAAAATTGGCCTGTATCAGTGCATCTTCTCCATAACCTGCTGTAACGGTTGGAACACCTTTTACAAAAGTTGGACCATGTACACTGCCGTCAAATACTGATTTGGTGTTTCCGTTTGCATCTTTATAAACAGCATATGGTTTTGGATCAGGCAATTGCTTTACCCGGTAGGTGTTTTTACCCATATTGATGGCTCTGCCTCCCACTTTGCCGATTACACTGATATCCACGCTCGAAGCAGTTGTTTTGATGATGTATTTGCCATTGCCTTTCGGTACAGCTGATCCGCCATTCACCGAAATGCTCAACTGATCATTCGGAATACCCGGAGCAGAAATACTGATGTTGTTATCAAAACCTTTGTACAGAATATTCAAATCGTCGTTGGAGATGATGGCAGCGGGTTTACCAACGGTATAACTGGCTTTGAATGGTATTTTATCGTAATTGCCATTTCCCGGAATGGAGATATAACCCGAATAATCAAAAACACCTGCACGACTGGTAGAGGCTCTGAAGATATTTCCGTTCAACATTCTTCCTCCGATAAATACCTGAGGTCGTTGTGTTGAGTCGATGGCTGCAAGGATGATTTCTGCTTTATATTCCTGGCCTTCGAGCACATAGTTTGACTCCGGAAGCACAAATGCATCCAATACATTCACCCTCACATCCGATTCATCAGTCATTTCTTTCAGATATTGAATCATCTTGGATTCAGAACTGCGTACGTCATTCTGATATTTGGTCAGAATGGTGATGATGGCAGCCACGGGCATATTTTCAAAAGTAGCACTCTCCCAGGTTTTTTTATTGATATCACCGGTATTAAACATGCTTTCAAAACTTTGTCTGAGTGATTTGTCTTTCCCTGAAAGCGTCATCAGAAAATCGCGGTATCTTTCAATTTTAAGTTTTAACTTACCTGCATTGCCCTGGTTGATGGCAAAGAAATTTCCGGCCTGCAAATCTTCGCGATGAATAATATTCCTGGCAAAAACGGTATCAGCTTCTTCTTTATCTGCAATTTTCAGAATTTCTGCTTTGAACTGGTGAATCGAGCCGTAAAGTGCGTCTGCTTCAGTATTCACTGTTTTTGCAATTTTATACCACTTTTCGGTTTTTTCTTTATTTTTAGTCAGAAGTGCTTCAAATTCCTTGTACAGATTGCTGTTTTGCTCCTCACTGGAAGAGATGGAAGTATGCAAACTATCATCCACCAGTTTAAATCCACTCAGAATTTCACTGGAAACATTCAGCGCTAACATGGCTGTCAGCACCAGATACATCATTCCTATCATCTTTTGCCTCGGGGTTTCCGGAGCATTCTTGGTTCCACTCATTTTTCAGCTGATTTGGTTAACTCATAGCATTCAACATATTGCCATAGATCTGATTCAATCGCGCAATATTGTCTGCCAGTTCGCCTGCATTGGTTTTTAGTTTTTCAGTTGCCAAAGTAAAATCATCGGAAATAGATCCCAGTTTACTGATTTCTCCCGTCACACGTATCATTTCATCCGACATTTTCTTTGTTGCTTCTGCCTGATTATGGAAATGAACCGACTGAGAATGAATATCTTTCAACTGTATTTCATAAATTGAATTAATACCGGAAAGATTATTGTTAATCTTTTCAACTTTATCTTTGTACGCTACTGTATTTTGTTCAATTTTTTCAGTGTCAGTACCTATTCTTTCATAAATTTGCTGCAGATTTTGAGTTGCACTGATCAGAGATTCCTGATTTTCGGCATATCTGGCTGTATTATCTGAAATAGTTCTGATGCTTTGAGTGAATTTTTCTGTTTCCAGTGAAAATGCTGCAATTTCCTGAAGTTGTTGTGCTGTATGTGCCAGTTGTAATATGCTGTCGCGTAATTTTTGAGCATCATCATCTGAAAGTCCTTCCACAGAACTGACAGAAGTAAATCCTGTCGGAACCTGACCTGCCATCACTGTTTGATTTATCGCAGGTTGAGTGACATCTGTTTGATTGTTGTGAATAGAAATATCACTTTGTTGTGTAACTATACCCTGTGACCCTGCAATGAACCCTGAATTATTTCCTGATCCGACTTCTCCCGGTTTACCCGTATCAAAATTAAAGATTCTGTCCCATTCGTAGGTTTTAAATGGTCTCTCGAATGCACTGAGTGCAAAAATGATGGCCTCGGTAATCATCCCGATCATCAGCATTTCGTTGGCACCTTTCCAGTACATCAGTTTAAATAATGCACCAAGGATCACAATGGATGCTCCGATACCATAGCCAAAATTGAATAATCTTGCCCGGAATGGTATTTTTACGGAACTGTTTTTATCTGTAAGTTTGTCAATTAAGTTCTGAATCATAATACTGATGATGAAGGATTATTTTAAATCGCCTTTGTATGAACGCACACATCTGAAACCAATAAATGGTCTGCTTTCAAATTGATATTCAGTGCTTCTGGATCCACTTTGCAGAAAATAAGGGATATCTTTCCATGAACCACCTTTTACTACTTTCTTTTTCAGATGGATAGGGTCATCAACCTTGGCATTGTATTCAAATTTCGGGTTGATATCGGCTGTAACACTTCCTGATGTGCTTATCCAGGCTGTTGAAGTCCATTCAGCCACATTACCTGCCATGTCGTATAAGCCGTTAGCATTAGGAACCTTGTTATAGGATTTAACGGGTTTGGTCGTTACACCTGCATCAGACACATAATTACCACGGGATTGTTTGAAATTAGCATTGAAGCAGTTGTTTTTCTCATCAATGAGTTTTTCACCCGACCAGGGATAGATCGCATTTTTATCTCGACCTTTTGCTGCAAATTCCCATTCAGCTTCGGTGGGCAAGCGATACGGCTCTGTTTTGATGCGGTGTGTATCGTTATAAATTTTTGTTCTCCAGTGACAAAATGCCATCGCCTGTTCCCAGGTAATTCCCACAACGGGATAATCGGCATAGTTAGGGTCACTGAAATACATTTTCATTTTCGGATCATTGTATGAGAACTGCATATTTCTTGTCCAGGTCAAAGTATCGGGATAGATATTAACCATTTTGACGGAGAAGAAATCTGTTCTTTTAGTAAGTTTTCTGCGGATGGTTTTATGTACCAGTAATCCATTTTCGTCGAGATAGGATGTGTCAACGGTAACAAAAGCATTCGGACCGTAAGCATTTGTTTTGTAATTAAACTGATTTTGAGGCAGTGATGTTTGGTCGTAGTTGAAGATTTCGTATCTGTAATTTAATCTTGCAGGATTCAACTGACGTTTACTCAATTCATTATCACCCTGATAGAAAAGTTTTGAAAGCGCTTCCTGCACATCTTCATTTCTGTCGTTCCAGCGAATCTTCATCGACCATCTGATTTTCACGGAATCACTTTCATTGTTAGGATCCGGAACGGCATATTCTTCACGGCCAATTGCAATAAGCTCGCGATACGCAATTGAGTCGCGTACCCAGTTTACAAACTGGCGGTACTGAAAATTGGTGATTTCTGTTTCATCAATAAAAAATGATTCCACAGTAACCTGTTTGGCCTGTTCTCTGCCCGGAAACATGCCCGATGGTTTGTGCGCACCCATCATAAAAGTTCCTTTTCTGATAAGCTGCATGCCAATAGGTTTTGTATCTGAAAAACCCATTTTCGATGAATTAGACGAACCTGAAAGTTCACCAACCGGTGCATTGCATGAAAGCACTGCAAAACCAAGCGCAAGGATTATCCAATATTTATTCATATATGCGATTTTACTATCAAACGGCTAAATGTCTGATTTATTCTGTATTAGTTAAAGAAATCTTATATTTTTAAATTTTTTCCTGCGGTTTGCCCCATCTTTATCGACTGCAAACTGATAGGAAACAACCACTTCGTGCGATCCCCATGTACGGGTTATTAACTTATTGGTTGGTAAATCAAAGGAATAACCGATTGATATACCTCCCTGAATATTCAGACCGGCCAGAAAAACCACAGCATCAGCAATTCGGTATGTCAGTCCGCCCCAGTATTGTTTGTCATAATGCATCACAGCGGAAATGTCTGCACTCCAGTTTACCCAATCGGTTCTGAACATAAACGATGGACTAAACAGCAATTTCGGATTCTGCAAGCTTCTGTTAAAACCCCCTGTAACATACATAGTTCCTGAAGGA
>JBILFS010000162.1:0-5330 GCA_044351455.1 Paludibacter sp.
TATAGCTGGCCTTATCTTAAGTATGCTGAATAATGTGGATTTCGATTTCAAACCCGTTGAAAAAGGTGGTATTGGAAAGGCATTATTTACTGTAATGGCTGGAATTTCTGCAGGATTTGCCCTCATCATATACTTCAGTAGCAGAATAGGAAAACAGGGAATGTTCAGAAAGGTTGCACTCAATACTAATCTTGAAGTGTCAGAAGGGTATATTGGTGTGCCCATGGAAAATAAAAGTCTGGTAGGAAAAAAGGGAATAGCCTACACTGACTTACGACTATCAGGTAAAATTCAGATAGATGACGAAATCATTGATGCAGTTTCTGAAAATATATTTATCAGCAAGGGAACACCTGTAGAAGTTGTCAGATTTGAGCTTGGTCAAGTATATGTTTCAGTGCTGAAATAAAATGTGTCACATCTTCGCGGGTTGTGTCGAATGAGCACATCCAGCGAAGTTCCAGCGTTGATTCATCCCAGATATAAAAAGGAAATTGAGCTTGTAATGGTGCAATTGCAAATTCGGGAATAATAACGAATACAGCATTTGCATCAACAGGTCTCGTGATTGTTACTTCCGGTATACGACTAAGTTCATCTGCCATCAATGCTGCCATTTCATTGGCCTGAGATGCAATCCTTTTCCACAAATCATTGGTAAGTAATGCATTAAACTGTGCAGCTATAAATCTGTTTTTGGAGAAAAGTTGTGTGGATTGTTTCTGATAAAAATCAGCATTTTTCTTCAGTTCTTCATTGAAAATCAATACAGCCTCTCCAACCAACAGGCCGTTTTTAGTGCCACCAAAACTCATAATGTCGACACCACAATCAACAGTAGCTTCTTTTAAACTAATATTTAATGATGCGACCGCATTAGATATTCTGGCTCCATCGAGATGAAGGTACATGTCGTTCACATGGGCGAAATCACAAAGTTTTTTAAGTTCATCAGGAGTATATATTGTTCCGAGTTCTGTACTCTGACTGATTGATATAACCCGGGGTTGGTTGTGGTGTACATTGCCTTTGGCTTTCAACAAAGGTTGAATCATTTCCGGCGTCAGCTTTCCATTGATGCCTTTTAATGGGATTAAAGTGCAACCGATACCCTGAACAGGTGCACCGCATTCATCCACATGAATATGGGCAGTGTCGGTACAAACAACAGCTTCAAAAGGCAGGGTGCAACATTTAAGGGCAATTACATTGGCACCGGTACCATTGAATGTGTAAAGAACCTTTACATTACCAAAAATTTTGCGGAAAAGTTCATTGGTTGATTCTGTGATGGAATCCGCACCATAAGAAATTTCATGGTTAGTGTTGGCACAAACCAAAGCATCCAGTATTTCAGGATGAATACCGGAATAATTATCACTCGCAAAGGCTTTCATCAGGATTTGGACTTAAAAATATCGAAAAAACCTTTTTTGTTTTCAGTTTCATCTGTTGATGATACTTCAGCTTGTTTTTCGGTTGTATCTTCGTTATAATTGCGATACTCCCTTTGAACTGCTTCTCCCTGTTCAGTTTTAATAAATTCAATTACATCCAGCAGACCTTCTGTAAATTTATTAAAATCCTCTTTGTACAGGAAAATTTTATGCTTTTCGTATGTTACCAAAGCGTCCTGATCGAATCCATTCACCCTTTTTTTACTTTCAGTGATTGCCAGGAATAATTCATCATTTCTACTCTTCTTTACATCCAGATAATAAATCCTTTTGCCCGCCTTAATGGATTTTGAATAAACGATGTCGTTCTCCTTTTTATCCAATTCCATTTTTCTTTTCTCTGACTCCATAATTTGTCTTTTCTAAACAGCTTATTACTAGCGAATTAATAAAAGTAACGCTTCAAGTATTCTTAAGACTTCAAATTTCAGTATTTTTTTTCAAATTAACAAACAAATCGTCTTATTTTTCTTCAAAAATCTGTATCTTTGTCAAAAATTTGAAAACGTTCACTTTCTCATGATTAATCGAGTTCTCTTAAGAATAAAGATCATCCAGATCCTGTATTCCTGTTACAAAAGCGAAGGCAAGACTGCCCGCATGGTTGAAAAGGAATTATTTTACAGTATTGAAAAAACATACGATCTTTACTTTCATCTCCTCAATCTGGCCATTGAAATTACTGATTATGCAGTTTCCAGAATAGAATCCAAAAAAACAAAACATCGTCCTACTGAAGAAGAGCTTAATCCCAATACGAGGTTTATAGATAATCGTTTTATCTCTCAACTCAGAAAAAACCGACAGTTAATTAATTATCTGAAGGAAAGAAAACTTTCCTGGGTAAATAATCAGGACATCATTAAGTCGGTTTATGATGAAGTCATTCAGTCTGATTTTTATTTTGAGTATCTTGCAGATGAAAAGTCGGATTACACGAAGGATAAGGAAGTATGGAGAAAAATCTTTAAAAAGGTGATTCTTGCCAGTGAAGAACTGGATAATTCCATTGAAGATCAGAGTATTTTCTGGACGGATGATGTGGAAATGGTGATAAGTTTTATCATCAAAACCATCAAAAGATTCGATGAAGAAACCGGTGCTTTCCAGGAACTTTTGCCAATGTTCAAAGATCAGGAAGATGCTGATTTTGCAAGTAAACTGATATTGGGAGCTTTGAAAAACGGTGAGTCTTATCGAAAAATCATTGATGAGAATACCAAAAACTGGGATCTCGATCGTATTGCATTCATGGATATTCTGATTATGGAAGTTGCTATCTCTGAACTGATGGATTTCCCAACAATTCCGGTCAATGTTACACTCAATGAATATATTGAAATAGCCAAGAATTACAGTACCGACAAAAGTGGTACTTTTATCAACGGGGTGCTGGATAAAATTGTTGATTTACTGAAAAAAGAGAATAAACTGATCAAAGTTAAGATGTTTTCTAAAGAATCTTAACAGATTTGTTTGTCACGCAGGATTTTTTATTATTTTTGCATACTATATATTTAAATTGTAATTAAATGGATTTATTAAATTTTATTTTACTTCAGCAACCTGCTGGTCAACAGAGTAATGGATTGTCTGGTATTCTGATGATGGTGCTTATTTTTGTCGTTTTTTATTTCTTCATGATTCGTCCACAACAAAAAAGACAGAAGGAAATTAAAAAACAACGTGAAAACATGCAAATTGGTGATAAAGTAATCACATCGGGTGGTATTTACGGAAAAATCAGAGAATTAAAGGATGATGGCACCGTAATCATTGAAATTGCAGAAAATGTGAAAATCAAAGTTGACAAAAGCTCTGTATTTGCTTCTGTTCAGGATGCGCAACAGGGTGCACAAAAGTAATTAAACAATTCAATGGCTGATAACAGCGCAAAGAAACTTTATCATTATTTTTTACGGAAGCTTAAAGCATTCCTCTTTTCAAGGGATGTTTTGAGCTTTCTCGTGTTTTTAGTTCTATCTGCTGCTTTCTGGTTTGTTAATGCTCTGAATAAAGACCGGGAGATGTCACTCACTTTACCTTTGAGTTATTCAGGCTTTCCTGATGAAATGCTGATTGCTGAAAAACTGCCTGATGAAATCAAACTGAAAGTTAAAGACCTTGGCAAAAATCTCTGGTTTTATATTAAGAATAAGAAAGATACCATCAATATAAATTATTCCGGTCAGCTTAAAGAAAGTGGAATAATCAGTATCTCCAATACCAGTATTTATGCTGCTATATCTGAAAGACTTCTTGCCTCAACTGTCATTCTGGAAATGTCTCCTGAGAACATAGTTTCGGATTATGTGAAATTACATACAAAGACTGTTCCTGTGGAACTGATGACAAATCTTAGCCTTGAAAATCAGTATATGCTTTGTTTTCCGGTCAGACCTGTTCCTGAAAAAGTCACGATATATGGCTCATTGAAGGATTTGGCAGCCATCAATACTATCAAAACTGAAACATTGGTACTTTCAAATATCAAAGATACTATAAATGCTGATGTTGCTCTTTTAAAAATAAACAATGTTAAAACATCTGTAAACAGGGTTAGGGTCAATGTTTGTGCTGAAATGTTTACTGAAAAAGTTGTTTTTCTACCGGTAAATGTGATAAATAAACCTGATAATTACCAGTTGAAGGTTTTTCCTGCTGAAGTAAAGGTTATTTGTAATATAGGGATGAGTAATTATAGTAAATTTAATCCGAATGATTTGCAGGTAGTCCTTGATTATCAACAGAAAAGTTTAACAACAGGTAGTAAAAAAAGACTATCTGTTATCAATAGAAAACCCTATATAGGAAATGTCAGGATTTATCCTGAAGAGGTTGAATTCTTACTGGAATAATTTATTAATCTGATAAACTATATGAAGCAATTGCAAATGGTTGACCTGAAAAGTCAATATGAACACATAAAAAATGAAATTAATGCAGGGATTCAGGAAGTCATCGATTCCACTACTTTCATCAAAGGAGGTAAGGTCAATGAATTTCAAAAGAATCTTGAGAAATATTTGCAGGTAAAACATGTTATTCCTGTTGCCAATGGTACTGATGCACTTCAAATTGCATTGATGGCATTGAATCTGGATAAAGGGGATGAAGTGATTTTGCCTGATTTCACATTTATCGCTACTGCTGAGGTGGTTGCTTTGCTGGGGCTTACTCCGGTTTTGGTTGATGTGGATTACGATACGTTTAATATTGATATTGAGGCTTTGAAGCGGGCCATTACCCCAAAAACCAGGGTAATTGTTCCTGTTCATTTATTCGGACAGAATGCTGATATGGAAAGTATCATGCAGATTGCTGAAGAAAATAAGTTATATATCATTGAAGATGCTTGTCAGTCTATTGGTTCTTCCTATATTTTTTCTGATGGCAGGAAAGTATCATCAGGTTGTATGGGTGATATCGGATGTACTTCTTTTTTTCCATCAAAAAATCTGGGTTGCTTTGGTGATGGTGGTGCCATTTTTACAAATGATGATGACCTTGCGGGTCGCATGAGGTCGGTGGCTAATCATGGTATGACTGTTCGGTATTATCACGATCATGTGGGAGTAAATTCGCGTTTGGATAGTATACAGGCAGCTATTCTGGATGTTAAACTGAAATATCTCGATTCGTATATTGCGAACAGAAGTGCTGCTGCTGCTTTTTATAACAATGCTTTTGGAAATAATCCGCATTTGGAAATCCCTGTTCAAAATCCTGCATCAACACATGTTTTTCATCAGTATACATTGAAACTGAAGGATGTTGATCGCCCTGCTTTGCAGAAAAAACTGGATGCTGCCGGTGTTCCTAATATGATTTATTATCCTGTGCCAATTCATTTGCAAAAAGCTTATCAGGATT
>JBILFS010000164.1:0-5315 GCA_044351455.1 Paludibacter sp.
AACATTATTTAAATCGTTCCCGAATGGTTTAAACAAACCATATAAAAACTCAATTTTCTCAGCAGTAATTAATTCTGCAGCCTTGCGGGCAGCTACTCCCTCAATTGCCTCGCGACATTCATAAGCATCCTCAATTTCGGATAAATTAAATTTACTTACAAAAATACCTCTGCGGGGAACGCTCTCAACCAATAACTCATTCTCCAGCATTTGAAATGCTTTGTGCAAAGGCATACGACTAACGCCTAACTCAGCTGCAAGTTTTTCCTGCACTATTTTATCGCCCGATTTCAGCTCATTATTCAGAATCATTTCTTTGATTCGTTTATATGCTAAAAAACTTAAATCGTAATATTCCAGTTGATGATCCATACAATAAATATATTTTGTATACAAAATGCAAATATAGACAATTTTATTTCAGAAAAAGAATTAATCGGGAATTTTTTCTAAAAAAAATGAATTTACATTTATTTAAACGATAATCGAAAGCGAACAACAGATTCAGCAATATTTTCTAATAATTCTTCGGAACGGGTAATGGCTTCGTCGAGCGACATTGGACCATTTATCAAAGAAAATATCCCATGAAACCCTTTTGTGTAAAGTTCCTGATAACCGATACCCAAACCTCCCGCTATTGCAACCACGGGAATATTGGCATTTCCGGCAATCTGTGCAACTCCAAATGGTGTTTTTCCAAATGCAGTCTGAGCATCTATTCTGCCTTCGCCGGTAAATACCAAATCGGCACCCTGTAATTTTTCAGCCAGATTTGTTGCTCTTGTAACAATTTCTACTCCACGCTCGAGTTTTGCACCTAAAAAACACAGGACACCATACCCTAAACCACCTGCTGCTCCTGCGCCCGGAAAATCGCAAAAATCAATGTCAAATTGGGATTTCATCAGGTTTGAGAAATGCATCAATCCATTGTCCAGCAACTGAACATCGGCATCTGTGGCACCTTTTTGACGACCATACACATTAGAAGCTCCTTTGATGCCACACAAAGGATTATCAACATCACATGCTGCAACGATATTTATATCCTTCAGTCTTTTGTCAAGTCCCGATATATCAATGGAATGTATATTGATTAATTCGGCTCCACACATCTGAAGTTCAACACCTTTGTTGTTGTAAAACCGAACCCCAAGCGCCTGCGCCATTCCTGTTCCTCCATCGTTGGTAGCGCTTCCACCCAAACCAATAATAATATTGGAACAACCATTATTGAGAGCATCAGCAATTAGCTCCCCTGTACCAAAAGTGCTGGCTTTTAGCGGATTTCTTTCGTTGGGTTTCAGCAGTGGAAGCCCACTGGCAGCTGCCATTTCGATAACTGCCGTTTTTTGGTCGCCCATAATGCCATAAAACGATTCAAATTGTCGCATTAGAGGATCGCAAACTGTTGTCTCAACAATCTTTCCCCCTGATGCATCTATGAGTGATTGAACGGTACCTTCGCCACCATCTGCCATTGGTACAATACATGTTTCAATATTTGCATCAACTTTCTTTATTCCTCTTTCAATGGATTTAGCAACCTGAAGAGCCGTTAAACTGCCTTTAAATGAATCGGGAGCAATGATTATTTTCATCTGTTTATAATTTGTTTTTTATTTGTCACATGGAACCTTTGATGCTTAAAATAATCATTACTTTGTGTGTTTAATAATTATTTTAAGCATGTCGGTTTCATCTGTTTATAATTATGTAGTTTCGTATTTCAATAGGGATTTATTGCCATTTAGGTTTTATATTCTCTCGGACTTACTCCAAATTCAGCTTTAAAGCAGGTGCTGAAATACTTAGGGTCGTTGAATCCAACTGCGTATGCTATATCTGAAACATTTCCTGTTTCGTTTTTGAGCATTATACAAGCATGTTTCAAACGAATATTTCGTACAAATTCACTTGGAGATAAACCGGTGAGCGATTTTATTTTTCGGTAAAGGGTAGACTTCGACGTATTCATAGCATCAATCAATTGGTCGTGTGTGAAATCGAAATTTGCCAGATTTTCTTCAACCACTTCGATTGCCTGACGCAGAAAAATTCCATCCATCGATTGATTTTCTGACTCTTTAGGATGTATGGCCAACGACGATCGATATTCATTATTTCGCTTCAGACGGTTCTGAATCAGGCTGTTGATGCGTGCAATGAGCACTTCCATCTCAAACGGTTTCGAAATGTAGGCATCGGCGCCGGCGTTGTAACTTTCAATTCTATCTGCAATTTGATTTTTGGCAGTGAGTAATAATACAGGAATATGCGAGTAGTCAATATCCTCCTTGATTGACCGACATAGCGTTATACCATCCATTTCAGGCATCATAACATCACTTATAATCAAATCCACTTCATTGTCTTTAATAACCTTGAGTGCCTCCACACCGTTGCTGGCTTTGAGCACTTTATAAAAACGTGAAAGTGTATTTCCAAGTACCATGAGCAGGTCCACATTGTCTTCAACCACCAATACAACTATATCAGGGTTTGGCGATACAGCTGTTGCAATTAATGCTGCCGGATCTTCTGAAGAACTTTCTGTGATAGGGAAAAGCTGTACGTTCTGCATGCCGCCTTCCCGTTCACTGCTGCTGTATTTCTGACTATCAATGGGAAATTCAACCACGAAAGTTGTGCCTTTGTTGATTTCACTTTCAACAGATATTGTTCCTTTGTGAATTTCGACTAATTCTTTCGTAAGCGATAGCCCGATTCCGTTAGATTCGATGCCAATTTCGTTGCCGAAAAATCGGTCGAAAATAAAGGGAATGCGATCTTGCGATATACCAGAGCCCGTATCGCTTATAAACAGTTTTACAAATTCAATTTCATGTTTTATATATGTTTGTACAACAACTTTTATTGTTCCGTTAATTGATGTGTGCTTAAAGGCATTGGATAAGATATTAAACATTATTTTATCAATTTTATCCTCGTCGAACCAGGCATTGAGACTTTCCGGAGCATCAATCGAAAACTGTATATGTTTTTCAGTTGCTAATGGTTCGAAATTGTTACGGCAAATATTGGAAACAAAAGCAACTAAATCGGCTTGCTTTACGCCTAGTTTCATATTTCCGCTTTCCACTTTACGGAAGTCGAGAATTTGTTGTAGTAATCTTTTAAGACGCGAAACATTCGATTTCATAATCGAGTACTGCTTAAACTGATTTGGAAAGTTTTGATTAAAATCTTCAATCAGACACGATATAATGGTGAGAGGCGTAAGTAATTCGTGTGATACATTGGTGAAGTAGCGGAGTTTTATTTGTGTAAGTTCTTCCGACTTTTGTTTTTCGATGCGCGAAATAAGTATATCGCGTTTCAGCACTATACGGTTCGAGACATTGCGATAAATAAAATAACTGATAATCACAAACAGAATGAAATAGATAGAGTAAGCCCACCAGGTTTCATAAGGAGCAGGTTCAACCTTAATTGTCAGCGAGAAGGGTTCGTCTATCCAAACCCCATTTTCGTCGGTGGCTTTTACCTGAAATGTGTATGTGCCTTTACTCAAACTATTGTAGTTTACATAGCGTCGCTTGCTGTCTACGTTCACCCAATCTTTGTCAACTCCTGTAAGTTTGTAGGCATAATAAATGTTACCCGGTGAACTGTAATTGAGCGCAGAGAACTCAAACCCAACATTGCGTTGCTTGTAGTTCAGGTGCAGGGTTCGTTGATCGGGATTGTAAATGTCGGGTTGTAAATTATTGAAAATGGATTGGTTATATACTTCGATATCGGTAAGCACTACCTTGTTTACGTTCTGTTTCTGACGTTTCAGATCAGGATAAAATGCACAATAGCCATTGCCACCGGCAAAGTAGATTTTGCCCTCATTGTTGCGAAAGGCGGCTCCTGCTCTGAACGAACTGATTTTAATATTGTCGTTAACTGAGAATAGCATGGAAGTTTTGTTTGCCAAATCTACCTTTACCACTTTATTATTGGTAGCGAGCCACATAAAGTTTTTGTTTTCAACAACGATATTTATAATATCCTCATCCAGAATCGAATATTGCTTATTTTGCGAATAAAATTTCTGACTTTGCAAATCGTATTTATTCAACCCGCCATTATTGGTTCCTGCCCACACATTGCCATTCATATCCACGACCATCGAATTTATTTCGTCGCTGTTAATGTTTCCCTGCGAAAGTGTAAATTGTTTGGACACAAACTCGTTCGGTTTAGTTTCCTGTAGTCTCACAACTCCTTTGCTTGGCGAACCAATCCAGAAATAACCATTTTTATCTTCAATAATCGCTTTTACGTTATTCAAATCGGGTAAGATTAAACTAACTTGTCCTTTGTTGAACAAAAACACACCATTGCGTGCTCCAATCCACATCCGGTTTTTTGAGTCAGAGTAAAGTCCGAAAACTCGTCGGTTTTTGTTTGTAAAGTGCTTGTTGTTGATTGTGATATCTTCGTATTTGTAGCTGTTATTTACCTTCAGAATTCGACCTAAAATTCCATTTCCTCCAATCCAGATTGAACCATCAGCTTCATTCAGGCAAAAACTATTGATTGAATTGGATTGATTTTGAGTTATATTATTAAATAAATTGGTAATAGAGGTGTTTTTTTCTATTGTTTGCGTTTTTTTATCCACTACAACTACACCAAAGTTGAATAAACTTAACCAGATTTTATCGTCGTTTTCGAAAATTGAATGCACGGAGACAACTCCAAATTTATTTTTAATCTCGTCCAGGGTATTGGACTGAAATAATGGACGATTCAGGTTTACCAGATAAACACCATCATTGCTGGTGGCTATCCAGATATTACCCTGTCTGTCTTTCATGATGTGATTCAGGTAATTGGTAGCATCGCTAAATAACTCAAGCGCATTAATTCGCTCAAATTCAACTTTCTTACGGTCGGAAATAACACTTAAGCCCATTTGCGATAACACCCACAAATTGCCGGAAACATTATCCTGCGTGATGCTGTAAATAGAGTTTTCGGATATGCTATATGGATTGGTCGTATTTAAATATTGGGTATAAGAAGGCAAAGTTTTTCCTTGTTGAAAGTCGATGCGAAAAAGTCCATCTCCATACGTTCCTACCCAAAATGCACCTTCATTGTCTTCAAAAATTGTAAATGGGTTGTTGGTTTTGCCAAGTGTAGGTAGCTGCTCAAAACTTTGGTATTTATTGTCGTAGCGGCAGAGCCCATCGCTCCAAAGCGCCACCCAAATATTACCTGCTTTGTCTTCGAAAACCTGACTCACATTGTTGCCTGGCAATGACGAAGGGTCGCTGGTATGTCTGTGCTTTTTT
>JBILFS010000163.1:0-5315 GCA_044351455.1 Paludibacter sp.
AGGATATAAATACATGCTGGAAGCCTCAACACCAAGCAAATACAGCGAGGCACTCTGGGGTAAGAAACTGAGTTTTCAGGTTTCACCGACCGGACCTGATCATTTTTATCTCGACAGTGAGATTTTACTGCCGACCGAATTTCAATTTGACTGGTCGAAACCCGATCGGGATCCGCTAATCAACAAAGGAATTTTTTCTGAAAAGAATGGCTTTACTTTGCAGGCATTCAATGCAGGTAGTTTTTATTTCCGGCATGCAAAAAAAGTGATGATGGCAACGCCGGTCTGCAATGCAGACTCAACCGGTTCGCGGGTTTTATTATTTGATATTACTGATGGTTTGAACAAAGCTGTAAAAATATCTGATCCTTTGCCGGGCGATGGATTAACGGGCAATAAAGCTCCGTTTATTTGTGCTGCAGCCAAAGTAAGCGGATACGATGTTGAATTGATGGTAATTGCTCAGAATCAGGGCATTGGTCGGTACAAGACCATTGCACCCACAGCCAAAGCCAATGTTTATGCAACCCGACCCGGCATGGCAATACCAACCTGTGATTGTCCGGCTGGCAATTTCCCTAAACTGACCTTCGAATTGAATACCGATGCAACCAATGTAATCATCAACATTCTGAAGGATGGCAATATTGTTAAACAACTCGAAACCGGTGCATTTCCGAAGGGATACAACATGTACGATGCCGATTTGAGAGATTTACCGGAAGGAGATTACAGCTGGAGTCTGACCGCAATAGCTGAAAACACCGACCGACCACTGAAATTTTCCGACAATACCCAACCACAACTACAATTCTATTCCCCACGAGGTGTGGCTGTGGACAATAATCCTGAAAGTCTTTATTTTGGAAATATATACGTATCGGAAACTGTTGGAGGAACAGTAACCAACCGAACCACCAAAGATGGCATCTATATCCTGAATCCGGCCTTACAGGGCGGGAACACGAGTTATGCAGGTGGAATAAGCTGGGGAGGTGCCGGTTCACCCATGCGTGTGGCAGTTGCAGAAAACGGAGAGGTATATCTGACCGACTGGAGTGATACCAATCCCGGTGTATGGATTATGAATCCGGCATTGCCATCCCAGGCATTCAGGCCTGTGTTCAGCGGATTAACCAAAGCCACCAACGGATTATCAACCTTCAACGGCGTAAACGTGCATGGTTCAATATCCCATTGCTGGGTTACCGGAAAAGGAGAAAACACCAGACTCTTTACCTTCGATCAGGATTATACCGATGCTACAGCCACCAATACCGGAAATTTACTTCAGTATAATATCGGTACTTTACAGGCACCCTGGCAATCCGCCCCGAGTGCAATAGTCTACAACGATGCACTGAATGGTAATCTGCAACAGAATTTCAATTCCTGCATTGTCCCTGATGGTCGCGGAGGCTGGTGGATTTCACAACATCGGGCTGAGGATGCAGCTACCATACCTTCACTGATTCATGTAGGTGCGGATGGTTTACAAAATTTCAATTCCGGTAAAACACCCCTGCTGATAGGAAATTCAGTTATGGCAGGCATGGCAGTGAACAGTACAGGCAATATCATTGCGATGGGATGCAAAGATGAAGTCAGGATATTTGCAATCACATACAATGCTTCCAATGTTCCGACGCTTACGATGATTCATGACATCAAACCGGCCATGGGAACCAATACCGTTGGACTTGCCTTCGACTGTGCAGATAATCTCTATGTTTTGTCGAACAGCAGCGAAAGATTAGGCGTTTGGTCATTGCCAAAAACGAGCAATAGCTATACGACCCCTGCTCCTGATATGTGGAAAATCAAAATTACCAGCGTCGAAACAACCCCGGAAAATAAGCCTGAAATCAGGATATACCCGAACCCGGCAGAACACGACATTCAGATTGAATCGTCCGAAATCATGCAACAGGTAGAACTCATTGATTTACGCGGACAAATGATTCAGCGAATTCAGCCCGAATCGACCTCCATTCAACTTGAATTGAACAATCTGAATGCAGGTACCTATATTTTGAGAGTAAAAACCAAACAGGGAGAAATTAAACAGAAATTCATTAAAAAATAAAATGAATATCAAACAGGAAATCATAGAGATTGTCCGCTCAGAGCTCATCAACATGGGCTCTGAGGTAAGGCAATTGCAAACCAAAAGATTTTTCAGAGAGAGAATTGAATGCTATGGAATCACCAATCCGGAAACACATGCACTCAGCAAAGAAATTTTTCAACATATAAAACATTTATCCAAAGAAGAAGTATTTGAAATATGCACCATTTTGTGGGAATCCGGATTTCTGGAAGAATCTATCATTGCCTGTAACTGGTCCTATAAGTTTCACAAACAGTATTTACCAACCGATTTCGAACAAATGGCATACTGGATTCGGGCATGTGTAAACAACTGGGCATCCTGCGACACCCTGTGTAATCATACCGTAGGTAGCTTTATCGAAATGTATCCGGAGTACATCAATCAACTAATAACATTTACCCAATCGGAAAACAGATGGGTGAAGCGGGCAGCGGCAGTATCCCTGATTGTACCGGCACGAAAAGGCTTATTTTTACCGGCAATTTTTGACATTGCCGTTTTGATGCTCACCGACGGTGATGATATGGTTCAGAAAGGCTATGGCTGGATGTTGAAAGAAGCCAGCAAAGCACATCAGGAAGAAGTTTTTGAATTTGTGATGCAACACAAAGCCGTTATGCCCAGGACAGCACTTCGGTATGCCATTGAAAAAATGCCACCGGAATTACGGAAAATGGCAATGAGCAAATGAAGCCGAAAACACAGATTACATCAAATGAAACGCAATCAACACCAACATAAATAGCAGCATATACACATTAATTCCAATAAATGATCGTCTGAAATTGATTGGTTTTTCAGTTTTAAATGCCATTTGAACAAAGATGGATATAAATCCGATATTCATCAACAGAATTGATAAGAAGAATAGCAAATTGCGGTTTTCAAGAAAAACCGGAACTAGTAAGGAGCAAAAAGAAGTGCATAATACCCATACAAATATAACTCGGGGTAATGTTTCAGGTTTTATGGATGCGGTTATCGTTTTAAAACCCGCCTCACGATATTCTTCCCCATACTTAAACATCAACAGCCAAAAATGAGGAACCTGCCAGATAAAGAGGAAAAGTCCGACATACAAAATTGAAAGACTGGTGATTTCACCTCCGGCAGCGCACCATCCTATATAAACAGGTACAGCACCAACCAGTGAACCGGGTACTACCGCAAAAGCAGAAATCCGTTTCATCGGTGTGTATATACCATTGTACCACAACACATTAAACAATCCGAGAAGGGCCGGAATTAAGCCAAAAGTTATATACAGAATTACCGCCCCGGCAAGAATAAACAATATGGAATAAGAAAAAGCCAGTTGTCGCGATAAAAGTCCCGACGGTATTGGTCTCATTTTGGTACGATTCATAACTGCATCGTAAGGTGCTTCCTGAACCTGATTCAAGGCACTTGAACCACTTGCTAACAACAGTACACCTAAAACAAGAAAAATGACATCCGCATCGACACTTTTTGAAAACATGATGTAACCAACAATGGCGGTAAGCGTAACGGCAACCGACACTTTTAGTTTCATCAATTTTACAACGGCACTATTTTGAAGATAAGACATTTAGAAATTATTATTTTAGATTCTCCAAATAATCAATAACCAGAACAAGCTCTTCCTTGGTTATTTCATTTTTATAAGATTTCATCAAACCCTGCGGATAATCTCCTGAGATGTCAGCGTTAGGATCATATATGGAGGTTTCGAGGTATTTATCGTCGAAAAGGACTTCCCGAACAGCACCATTGGTTTTCACTTTCACTTTCTTTCCATAAGTACCTTTGAATGATGGTCCCACCAATTTTGAACCATCCACAGAATGACAGGCAAAACAACCATTATTTTCCAGTACCTTGTAGCCCTTATTTCCTTCATTATTTACACGTTTAGGCAAATTTTTAACCCATTGTGCAAATTCCTCCTCAGGCACAACTTTAACAATTGAACGCATATAAGAATGACTCAAGCCACAATAAACCGTGCAATATAAATCAAATTCACCTAATTCACCCGGTTTAAACCAGGTATAATTATCTTTCACCGGTACCATATCCTCTTTAATACGAAAGGCAGGAACAGAAAATCCATGCAACACATCTGTTGAAATTAAATCAATCTTTACAGATTTATTGATGGGAAGCATCAGTGTGTCGGATACTTTTTCATCCTCGTATTCAAATTCAAATGCCCACATTTTTCCAATTGCTTTCACTTTCATGGCATCATCAGGAACAACACGCATTGGCAGGAATCCTTCCCATCCTATATAGAACATATAAAGCACAATGATTAAAGGGATAACGATCCATGCTGTTTCCAACCATGGGTTATCTTTCACATAAATTGATTTTGGATGCCGTTTTCGGTTATAACGAATCACAAAATAGATCATGAGTGCTGTTAATGCTATCAGGAAGAACAATGAAATACCTACAATGATGGCGAAAACGGTATCAACTCCCTGTACAAAATTCGATGCGTCTGTGAACATATGGATATATTTTAAATACTGATTTTTTAAATACTATGCTTCATTATCTGAATGCATAATCAATAAAAGTAATAACTACAATAAGTGCGAATAGTATAAAGACCATGGCAACCAGAATCCGAAGTAACATACTTTCATGTTTTAAATGCATGAAATAAGTCAAAACAAGATAACCCTTTATTCCTGCAATAAGTAAGGCGACCGTTACAGTTAACGCACCCAAATGTATCGAAGTGATTTCAACTGTTACAAAAGTTAATACCAGTAATATCAATAAAATTATCCCTAAAGTTTTATAGGGAGTAATATGTGGTGTTGAGCCTGACATAAGTTTCAGTTTTATATTAAGCAATAAGATACAACAATGGAAATAAGAAAATCCAGATTAAGTCAACCAAATGCCAATAAAGTGCTGCATTTTCGAGATGCATAAAATTATCGGACTGAATTTTTCCTTTTTTAATTTTCACATAACTGATTAACAGCAAAATAACCCCAACAACAATGTGCAATGCATGCAAACCGGTCATGAAAAAGTACAATCCAAAGAACAAATGATGTCCATTTTCAAGGAATTCCATCAAATCTGAACCCGGATACAAGCCATGGTGAAATTTACCACTCCACTCAAAATACTTGTTCACCATAAAAACCAAAGCCAGAAAAACAGTCAACAACAACATTTGCATGGCCAGTTTACTATT
>JBILFS010000165.1:0-5278 GCA_044351455.1 Paludibacter sp.
CAAACATCAGAAGCATCGCTGTTGAGAACAATCGCTTCTTTGATAAATTCCAGACTTTCAGAATATTTTTCCTGTTCGAGCAAACAAATCCCGATACCGGTGAGTGCCTCAAAATTTTCCGGATTCAATTCCAGCGATTTTTTGTAACTGACAATGGACTCTTCAAATCTTTCCAGTCTCTCATAACATTCGCCAATAAATAAATGAACCTGCCAGTCACTTTCTGTAAGAGCCTGGTATTCAGCATAATCTTCCAGAGCGTCTTTGTAGTTATTCAACTGAAAATTGCAATGCGCTTTTTGCAGACAACACAATGCATCTTCAGGCAAAATAGCCATAGCATATTCATAGGCATCCAAAGCAGCAGTGAAATTATGACCTGAAAAAAGAATCTGCCCGAGATTAAACCAGGCTTCATGAGAAAAAGGATCCAGGTCGATGATTTTTTTATAAACGCGGATTGATTCGTCGGGCTTATTTACCTGTTCGCAACAAAAGGCCAGTTCATACAATAAATCAGTATTTTCAGGATTGTATTTTTCGCCGGCAACAAGAAAATGATAAGCAGTTTCAATTTCCAGTCGCGCCAGAAATATATAAGCCAGATCGAGACAGAAAATATCCAGATCGTTGTTGCTTTGAATGATAATCTGATTACAAAATTCAATGGCCTCATCGGTGCGGTCAGATTGAACCAAAGCCTCTGTTTTCAGAAGAAGTACTTCGTATTCAGAAGTTACAGGATATTGTTCCAGAATTCTGAGCGCTTCTTTTGCTTTTCCTTCTGAAAGGAAAATTTTGGCCTTTTTAATAAATAACTGTGGATTTCCGGGATGAATTCTGAATCCAAAATCGAGCGCACCGGAACCCGCATCGGTTTTCCCTTTTCTGAGGTAGTAATCGACGATATGCTCGAGTTCTTCCACGTCAAAATAACCGTTGCTTCCGGCTTTGGTCATGAAAGATTCATATCTTTTGATGAGATCATCATGATCATCCTCGGGAATGATGGATAATTTTCTTCCCATTAATGCGCTTTTTTTGCAAAAATACAATTTTCAGACTGAATTTCGGAATTCTTTAAGTGAAAAGTTATTAACAAACGCATATTTTAATAATCTCGTTCCTTTAATTTTTAAATATATTGTATCTTTGCGTTAAAGTAATGTATCATGAAATTTGATTCTCTGTTTCGTTTTTGTCCGGTTTGCGGTTCAGGTGACTTCCATCAGCATAATGTAAAATCCAAAAAATGCATTGCCTGTGGATTTAATTTGTATGTCAATCCTGCTGCCGCTGTAGCTGTATTTATCATCAATACTGAAGGAGAATTATTGGTTTCTGTGCGTGGAAAAGAGCCCGTTAAAGGTACTTTCGATTTGCCGGGTGGATTTGTCGACGAACATGAAACTGCCGAAGAAGCTGTGTACAGAGAAATACAGGAGGAGCTGGGGGTTGAAATTAATCAGGCAAAGTATTTGTTTTCTTTACCCAATGAATATTTATTCAGCGGATGGACAACGCCAACGCTGGATTTGTTTTATCTGTATGAAGTTGTTGGAGAATTTAAACCTGTGCCTGCTGACGATGTTGCAGCATGTTTTTTTGTGCCATTGAATCAGTTGGATCCTGCGTCGTTCGGACTCGGTTCTGTAAGAAAGGCAGTGGGAATTTTTATCGAAAAAAGAATAAATATTGAATAAGAACAATTATCGAATTAGAATTATTATTGAAAATAAGTATACCTCATGAAGAAAATTATAACAGGATTATTTGGACTCATGTTGCTGATGACAGTCAATGCACAGCATACGCTGATTTATACGAATCCCGACAGGATGTTCGAACAGGGTAAAGAGTATTTCAATCAAAAGAAGTATGCTTCATCTTACCGGAGTTTCGAAGAATATCTGAAGATTGTTCCCAAAACCAATGCCGGTCAGATTCATGAAGCTGATTATTACCTGGTTGCCAATGCCTACGAGCTTCGTCAGGAGAATGTGTTGGTTTATCTGAAGGAATTTCTGGGAAAACATCCCTACACTACTTTTGCTGATAAGGTATATTTCATGACTGGTATTCTTTTGTATGAACAGAAGGATTATGCAAGTGCATTGAAGTATTTCAGCAGGGTAAATCCGGAAAGATTTGGCAATGAAGACAGAACACAGTTCCTTTTTTGCAAAGGCTATGCTTGTCTGGAAACCGGAGCCTATCAGGAGGCTGAAGCCATTTTTGATAAACTTCGTTTGCAAAATTCCGATTATCAGATAGATGCTATTTATTATTATGCATATGCCTGTTATACGCTTCAGAAATATACCGACGCATTGCCTGAATTTCAGCGGATAGAAAACAATGAAAAGTACAAAGAGAAAGTAGCTTATTATCTTTTCCAGATTTATTATCACATGGAGGATTATAATGAGATGGACAGAATGGCTGATTTGATCCTGAAAAATTATCCGAATAGTCCGACCAATGCAGAAGTTTACCGCATCAGAGGTGAAGTAGCATATCAGAAAAAAGATTATAATACAGCCATTGAGAATCTGAAGAGATATGAGAAGTTATCTCCGCAGATGTTACGCAACGATTTGTATATCATGGGAATTGCTCATTTGAAAACCATGCGTTATAATTCGGCAATACCCTATTTCCAAAAAGTTACTACCGAACCGGATGCACTTACTGAAAATACCTACATGCATCTTGGAAATGCTTTTGTGAAAATCAACGACAAAGTGAATGGCCGTTTGGCTTATGAAGCTGCTTTGCGTACAAATTTTGATAAGCAGGTGAGGGAAGAGGCATTGTTGAATTATGCTTTGACAACTTATGAAACTACTTCGGCTTTTGGAGAGTCTATCAGTGCCCTGGAGCAGTTCCTGAATGAGTTTCCCGCCTCCAGAAATGCCAACAGGGTGAAGGCTTATCTGGCTAATGAGTATATGTCGACAAAAAATTATGATCTGGCTTATCAGTCAATTTTGAAGATTGCTCAACCGAATGATAAAATACTGGAAGCAAAACAGTACATTCTTTATCAACTCGGAACCGAATCGTTTACACAGAATAATTTCGAAAAGGCTGTCAATTATTTCAATCAGGCTTTGCAAACACCGGTAGGTGGTCAGTATGCTGCCGAAAGTTATTACTGGAGGTCCGAGAGCTATTACCGGCTGAATATGTGGGATAAAAGCATCAACGATTTGAGGACTTATCTCGGATTGAATAATGCTGCCAAAAACAGGAACTATACCATTGCGCATTACGGAATGGCATATGCCCATTTTTCTCAGAAGAATTTCAGGGAAGCACGTAAATATTTTGAATTATATACCGGACTGGAGAGAAACAAACAATCCGATCTTTATGCAGATGCACTGAACAGAACCGGCGATTGTTTTTTCTATGAAAGAGATTTTAAAAATGCTGAAATCATGTATTCGAGAGCGGCCAATGTCAGTCAGAATACCGGTGATTATGCCTTGTTCCAGAGTGCTTACGTAGCTGGTTTACAAAAGAAATATACAACCAAAATATCCCGTTTAAACGATTTGGTGCTTTCGTATCCGAAATCGGAATTTGCTGATGATGCGATGTATGAGATTGGTCGTGCGTATCTGATGATTGACAATCCGAACGAGGCAATGCAAATCTACAGAAAACTGATAGCTGATATGCCTAACAGCGAAATGTCGCGCAAAGCAGCGCTGGAAATTGGTATGATTTATATGAATGATGAAAGACTGGAGGATGCTATTGTTGCGTTTAAAAAAGTGATTACAGCATATCCCGGAACGCCTGAAGCTTACACAGCCCTTGAAAGTATGGAAAATGCTTATGTGGAACTCAATAATGTAACGGCATACCTGGCTTATGCCAAAACGATCAACATGACCTTGCCGGGTAATAATGTAAGTCGCGAGGATTCAATCAGTTATGTGGCAGCAGAAAAACAATACATGAGTGCTTCCTATAAACAAGCCATCAGTGGTTTCAGATTATATCTCAATAATTATTGTCAGGGAGGAAGGTATTGCACCGTAGCCCGTTATTATCTGGCCGATAGTTATTATAAAATACAGGATTATGACAATGCATTGAGTGAGTTTAATCTGTTGACCAAACTTCAGGGAAATCAATATATGCAGGAGGCCTATATGAGATGTGCTGAGATTACCTTCGATAAACGGGATTATGCCGCATCACTTACCTATTTCCAGCAATTTGAAAATGTAGCTACAACCACTGATAAGAAGAATATGGCAAGACTGGGTATTCTGAGATGTAGTTATCACCTGAATGATCATAGTAAAACCATACAGATTGCCAGTGAAATTATTGCTGATAGCAGATCGGCTGCTGATGTGGTTGCAGAGGCCAGGTACAACAGGGCTAAATCGCTGATTGCCACATCAGATATGAATGGTGCAATTGCTGATTTAAAGATTACTTCTACTGATACCAGAACATCCAACGGTGCAGAAGCGAAATATCTGCTTGCCAAAGTTTATTTTGATCAGGGTAATCTGACACAATCGGAACAGGAAATTGTTGATTTTGCCAAAAGGAATACACCTTATCAGTATTGGCTTGCCAGGGGATTCGTATTGTTGTCGGATATTTATATCAATCAAAATAATGATTTTCAGGCAAAGCAGTATCTGTTAAGTCTACAGAAAAATTATACTGCCGAAGATGATATACAGCTTATGATTCAGGAAAGACTGAATGGGATTTCAACCAGAGAGAGAGCCAGGATAATCCGTTAAATATTTTCAAAAATTATAAACACATGAAATCATACAATATCAGATACCTGCTATCGGGATTATTTACTTTGTTCATTTTTAATTCAAATGCGCAAACTTCGGAGGATAGAAATATTACTGTGGAAAGGGATTATCAACCTGTCATACAGGATGCCGGGAAAATAAGTTCCCTGCCTGAAGTGCTCACAACCACTGTAACCAAGGAGAGGGTTGACTATGCCGATTTTGGTCAGGTGTTGCCACTCGGGAAAAATATTATTTTATTGCCTGCAGTAGAAGTTTTACATCAGCGTAGCGAAATTTCGGACGATGCTTTGGTACAGTTGGCATTTGGTAATTACTGGAATAGTTTTGGAAGACTGGCTTTGCCTTTGATCAAAAATGATAAGACGCGACTTGACTTTAATCTGGGACATACCGGTACATTCGGAAAGCGAAAACATGCCCTGACGGATGGTAATATCCGGTTCAATCAGTTTTTTCCGAAACTGGAATTTTAT
>JBILFS010000166.1:0-5262 GCA_044351455.1 Paludibacter sp.
GACAAGCTGACATCAGAAACGAATGCCTTATTTGGTGCAATAGTAGGTGATGAAGACATTATTTGTAAAAATCCTCCAACATTAACATCATCACCCGTTGCTCTCATTAATAAAAAGTAACCCAAATCCTGTTCTTTTGTAACGAAAAATACAGAGTCAGCATTCGGAATAGCAGTCATTTCAAAACTTGCAGGATTAACTCTGTACCACTGATAGGTTAACCCACCATTGATGACAGCATAATCAGGCAGTTTCTTCACTGTAACCGAAGCCATTAGACCCCTGCCAAGATATGGTATCATTATTCCTGTATGAAACATGCTTTCATCAAGCGACCATCCACCAAACCAACTATTAATCATAGAAACGGGGCACATGACTTCATTGGATGTAAAACCATTTTTTTCACCTCCGTTAGCAATTAAACGATATTTATAAGTTGAATAAATATTCAAACTGAAATTATTTCCGGTAGTTGTTAATACTTGTTCATTATAAATATAATTTTTCCAGGTCTGATCGGAATCAAAATATTGCAAAGTGTAACTTGTTGCACCAATGGTCGAAGGAGCAGGAAATTCAAGATCCATTACAGCCCTGGTTCCTCCGGAAAACACATTGTTTTCCCGATGTGTTTTCGCAATTAAAAGACCGCCGAACTTACCCTGAGGAGCATTAAAATGTTGGAAATCAGGCAAAGTACCACCTGATCCGGGTACAAACTGAGCATTAATTGAGGTTGTTGAAAGAAAAATCAGAAACAACGGAATTAATACTAAACCGGTTAAAGAAGTTGTTTTCATATTATATGGAATTTAAGGGAATTCGAGTTGTGAAATCATCAACATCCATATTTGATAGATTATTTTAATAACAAATAAAAGTAAAAAAAAGTTTAAACTTTAAAAAAAAACCGGATTTCAGCAATAAGCCAAAATCCGATTTTTGAAAAGTATTGTTTAAATATTAGTCCTCGAGCAGAATTTCCATGATAGTACAAGCAGCTTTAGCCACCGGACTACCAGGACCAAAGATTGCAGCTACACCCGCTTTATAAAGGTAATCATAATCCTGAGCAGGAATTACCCCTCCGGCAATTACAATAATATCTTCTCTGCCAAGTTTAGCAAGTTCTTCTATTACCTGAGGAACAAGGGTTTTATGTCCAGCAGCCAAAGAAGAAACACCCATCACGTGAACGTCATTTTCAACAGCCTGTTTTGCTGCTTCTGCAGGAGTCTGGAATAAAGGTCCCATGTCCACATCAAAACCACAATCGGCATAACCTGTCGCAACTACTTTTGCACCACGGTCGTGACCATCCTGCCCCATTTTGGCAATCATAATACGAGGACGACGTCCCTCTTTCTGAGCAAATTTCTCAGTTAACTCACAAGCTTTCTTAAAGCTCAAGTCATCTTTTGTTTCTGAAGAATACACACCTGAAATTGTTCTGATTGTTGCTTTATAACGTCCTGATACTGCTTCGCACGCATCAGAAATCTCACCTAATGAAGCTCTTACGCGAGCAGCTTCAACTGCTAATTCAAGTAAATTACCTTCACCTGTTTCAGCACATTTCGTAATGGCAGCAAGAGCTGACTTAACATCGGCCTCATTTCTGTTAGCACGAAGTTCCTTCAATCTTTCAATTTGTTGAGCCCGAACAGCAGTATTATCCACTTCCAGAATATCAATCGGATCTTCTTTTTCCAAACGATATCTGTTAACACCAACAATTACCTGACTACCTGAGTCGATACGTGCCTGAGTACGGGCTGCAGCTTCTTCAATACGCATTTTTGGAACACCGGTTTCGATAGCAGCTGCCATACCACCCAGTTTTTCCACTTCCTCGATTAATTCCCAGGCTTTTTCGGCCAATTCGTTCGTTAGCGATTCAACATAATAAGAACCAGCCCATGGATCAACCTCCCGGCAAATTTCAGTTTCCTGTTGGATGTAAATCTGAGTATTTCTTGCAATACGAGCAGAGAAATCCGTTGGTAAAGCAATGGCTTCGTCCAACGCATTGGTGTGTAACGATTGTGTATGACCTAATGCAGCAGCCATCGCTTCGATACAAGTACGACCAACATTGTTGAAAGGATCCTGTTCAGTCAACGACCAACCTGAAGTTTGTGAGTGCGTACGCAATGCCAATGATTTTGGGTTTTTAGGATTAAATTGTTTTACAATTTTTGCCCACAACATACGTGCAGCACGCATTTTAGCAATTTCCATAAAGTGATTCATTCCAATTGCCCAGAAGAATGACAAACGAGGAGCGAACGAGTCGATATCCATACCTGCATTTACACCGGCACGAAGGTATTCAAGTCCGTCAGCCAAGGTGTAAGCCAACTCAATATCAGCAGTTGCACCAGCCTCCTGCATATGGTAACCCGAGATAGAGATTGAGTTGAACTTAGGCATTTTTTGAGAAGTAAACTCAAAAATATCGGCAATAATCTTCATTGAGAATTTTGGTGGATAAATATACGTGTTACGCACCATAAATTCTTTCAAAATATCATTCTGAATAGTTCCGGCCATTTCTTCCAGTTTAGCACCCTGCTCCAAACCTGCATTGATATAAAATGCCAATACAGGAAGCACAGCACCATTCATTGTCATTGAAACAGACATTTTATTCAATGGAATACCATCAAATAAAACCTTCATATCTTCAACAGAGCAAATAGAAACACCCGCTTTACCAACATCACCCACTACCCTTTCATGATCGGCATCATATCCACGGTGTGTTGCAAGGTCGAAAGCAACCGAAAGACCTTTCTGTCCTGCAGCTAAATTTCTACGATAGAAAGCATTGGATTCTTCAGCTGTAGAAAAACCCGCATATTGACGGATAGTCCATGGCTGCATCGCATACATGACACTATAAGGACCTCTTAAAAACGGAGGAAGACCTGCAGCATAGCCCAGGTGATCGAATCCGGCAATATCCTCTTTCGTATAAAAAGGTTTAACAGGAATTAATTCAGGTGTAATCCAATTATTTCCCGGCACTGCAGCAGCAGGAGCTACATCAAACGATTTGATATTTATATCTTTAAAATTTGGTTTCATCATTTCTGCAATTTAAATTCCTAATAATTGATTAAATCCCTGAAGTGTTTGTAAAACATTTGATTTTACATGAATAAAATGCTGTAATCCTTTTGATTTCAATTCATCCATACAAGTAGGAGCACCTGCCACAACAAGAATTTCCTTACCCTGAGTCATTTCGTTTGCCAATGGTGCAAATTCAGCATATTCATCATCACTTGAACAAATAACAATGATATCAGCATTTACCTCACGTGCTGCTTTTACCCCTTCCTCTACAGACGAAAAACCAAGATTATCAATTACATCATAACCTGCACAAGCAAAGAAATTTGATGAGAACTGAGCTCTTGCAAGACGCATGGCAAGATTGCCAATGGTCAACATAAATGCTTTTGGTCTTTTTGTTGCATTTTCAGTTGCAAAACGTAAACTTTCGAATTGTTCAGCTGCACGAACAGGTTTAATTTTCTGAATATCACTATGATGACAATCACAATTTTCCTGCTGTTTTACATTTGCTTTATCGGCAGCCATTTCATTAAAATTCGGGAATTGATTAGTTCCAAGTAAAATTTCCCTGCGGGCAGAAACAGCTTTTAATCTGTTTTCGGCAGTTTCCTTCAGTGCAGACTGGATTTTACCGGCTTTAACAGCAGCATAGAAACCGCCCTCATCTTCAACCGATAAGAATAATTTCCAGGCCTGCTCAGCAATTTCATTTGTAAGATTCTCAATATAATAAGAACCTGCAGCAGCATCAATGGTTTTATCAAAACCTGATTCTTCTTTCAGCAACAATTGTTGATTTCGTGCAATTCTTTCGGAGAACTCATCAGATTTCTTATAGATACTATCATAAGGTAAAACTGTCAAAGAGTTAATTCCACCAAGCACCGCACTCATTGCTTCAGTCTGAGATCTGAGCATATTTACATTCGCATCAAAAATTGTTTTATTGAAACGGGTAGTTTCGGCATGAATACGCATTTTCATAGAACAAAAGCAAATCCCATCCACGGTATGAGAACAATCTTCTTTGCGGCATTCAGGTTTGTATGCTTCAACAATTAAAGCCCATAACAATTTGGCAGCACGAAATTTTGCAATTTCCATGAAGTAATTACTTCCGACACCGAAATTAAATTTGATTTTCTTTGCAGCCAGTTGTTTATCAACACCAGCTTCAATCATAGCGGAAAGATATTCATTTCCCCATGCCAAAGCATAGCCCAGTTCCTGAGCAATAAAAGCACCTGCATTGGAAAGTGTAGTTGCATTTACATTGACTACCCTGTAGAATGGTAAACGTACAGCAGCCTGTGCAGCAGCTTTCAGCATATCTGATAATTCACTAACTTCGATATTTTTAGCCCTTAACAACATACTGTTAATCGGATCAAAATTAATTGAGCCATGCAGTTTCTTAATATCGTATTGCTTAGTGGCATAATAATCTGCAAGCAGATCGATTAACTCAACAGTTTTGCGTGAACAGGTTTTGAAATTAAGTTCAACACATTCAGGAAGAACACCATTCAGTAAAGTTGAAATAAATTCAGGATTCAGATTTTCACGATCAATGGTAAGACCCAGTGAATCCACACCTTTATTAAGAAGATCAAGTATTTTAGCATTGCTTTCTTTAGCATCCTTTACTATAATATCTTGTCTGACAAACCATTTATTGTCGGGTTTAGTACCTCTGACAAAAGGAAATTTTCCCGGTGCAACTTCAGTAGTTTTGAATTGCTGAATATCTTCGGAACGATAAAAAGGTTTCACATTAAAACCTTCGTTGGTTCTCCAGATCAACTTTTTCTCAAAATCAGCACCTTTAAGATCGGCAGTAACTTTATCCATCCATTCCTGTGTAGAAATGGCAGGAAAATCAGCCAATAAATTCAATTTTTTTTCTGACATAATGATTGATTTGAACGTTTTTCTTAGCGGGTGCAAAGTTACAATTTTTTTACGGAATTTTTTCATTAATTGATGATTAAATACATCAAAAATAAACCTTTATAAAACAAAAAAGAGCAAGGAAAAACCTTGCTCTGATTTAAATATTTAATCAATGATTTATATCAGGTATTCATACCACCACAAACATTGATAACCTGACCACTTACATAAGAAGATAAATCTGAAGCCAGGAATAACGTAACATCAGCTACTTCAGAAGGC
>JBILFS010000167.1:0-5204 GCA_044351455.1 Paludibacter sp.
TCTTCAGGATTATCCTCTTCGGTGACGAACCTGTCGATGCGGTTAATCCAGGTAGGAGCACGATCCAGAAAACCCGGAAGTTTATTCTCAGGAATTATTTTTATTGTCAGATATCCGAAGACCGCTACCAACACAAGAGAAGAAACCAAAATGATAAGTTTTTTGCTTGATACTTTGCCGATAAACATCATCACAAGCACTACAAAAAACAACAAAATTGCGGTTGAGAAATTCTCCAGTAAAATCAGCGCACATACCACTCCGGATACAATTAACAGAATCCGGAAATAGAAATTTTCCTTCACTTTGGAGAATTTTATTCTCGCAATGAGGTCGGCAGCAATGATGATTAACGACAACTTTCCTAATTCTGAAGGTTGAAACTGAAACCCACCTATTTCGAGCCAACGGGTGGCATCATTTTCACTCTTTCCTCTGAAAAGCACCAAAACCAGGGACATAACCGACAAAGCCATCATCAGATAGGCGGCAATTCTTATGTATTTGTATGGAAGTAAATGTATGAAATAAGCGATGAAAGCCCCAATGCCCAAAAACATGATATGACGGAAAACAGGGGTGGTATAATTGGATGCCTTATATGCTAAAGTACTGGATGCACTGAACATTTCGAGTGCCGAAATAGCACACAAACTGAAGAAGACAAACCAAAGCGTTGCGTCTCCCTTAAAAAATCTTTTGAAGAATGCATCCATAAAATCAGAATTATAAATTTCTTACACAATTTTTAAACTGCCGGCCTCTGTCTTCGTAGTTTTTAAACAAATCGAAACTGGCACAACAAGGCGAAAGCAACACAGTATCGCCATCATTGGCAAACTGATATGCCTTTCTAACAGCATCTTCCATCGATGTTACATCGGAAGCCGGAATACCTTTATCATCAAAAAAAGCATGCAATTTGCTGTTGTCCACACCCAAATAAATCAACGCGCTGACCTTTTCCTTCACCAATGCTTCAATTTCCGAATAATCGTTTCCTTTATCTGTACCACCCAAAATAAGTACAACCCTGGTTTTCATGCTTTGCAGGGCATACCAGCAGGAATTAACATTCGTCGCTTTGGAATCGTTGATGTATTTCACGTTCTTCACTGTAGCCACATATTCGAGCCGATGTTCCACCCCCTGAAAATCCATGAGCGACTGGCGAATGTTCTCCTTCTTAACCTGAAGTACTGTAGCTGTTATACCGGCAGCCATGGAGTTATAGGTATTGTGAATTCCCTGAAGCGCTAATTCTGATGTTGGCATGTCAAATACTGATTTAAGGGTGTTGATTATTAATTTTTCGTTTTCAATAAAAGCACGTGTTTTTTCTTCTTTTTCTATGGCAAAAGGATATAATGATGACCGGATATTGCGTTTTGCCAGTTCTGCTTTAATAACCGGATCATTTTCCCAATAAATAAAGGCATCATCAGCCGTCTGATTTCTTACAATCCGGAATTTTGCATCAATATATTTCTGAAATTCATACTCATATCTGTCGAGATGATCGGGCGTGATATTCATCAGGATGGCAATATCAGCTTTAAATTCGAACATATGATCGAGTTGAAAACTGCTGAGTTCCACCACATAAATTTCATGCGGCTCCCGGGCAACCTGCAATGCCAGACTATTTCCGATATTGCCGGCGAGACCCACATCCAGTCCTGCATTTTTCAGAATATGATAAATCAGGGTTGTGGTGGTTGTTTTTCCGTTACTTCCGGTGATACAAATCATTTTCGATTTGGTATATCTGCCTGCAAATTCAATTTCGGAGATAACAGGAATACCGGCTGCTACAATTTTCTTCATCAAAGGAGCCTTATCGGGAATACCCGGACTTTTAATCACCTCATCGGCATTTAAAATTAAAGATTCGGTATGTTGTTTTTCCTCCCAGGGCACGCCGGCTTCATCCAGCATTTTTTTATAGCCCGACTGAATGAGTGACAAGTCGGAAACAAAAACGTCGAAACCCTTTTGCTGAGCCAGTATGGCAGCACCCGTACCGCTTTCTCCTGCACCAAGAACAACAATCCTCTTCATCCTTTATCTGATTTTAAGTGTAATAATGGTTACGGCAGCCAGAATTAATCCGATGATCCAGAAACGAATAACAATCTTCGACTCCGGCAAGGGAATTCTCGGATTCTGAATGAGGGCATTGATACTTCCATCACCCGGTTTCTGATAATGATGATGCAGCGGCGCCATTTTGAAGACCCTTCTGCCTTCACCATATCTTTTTTTTGTGTATTTGAAATACCCTACCTGGAACATCACAGAAAGACTTTCAACAAAGAACATCCCGCATAAAATTGGAATCAACAATTCCTTCCTGATGGCAAGTGCAAACACGGCGATGATACCTCCGAGCATCAAACTGCCGGTATCGCCCATAAAAACCTGAGCCGGATAAGCATTGTACCAAAGAAAGCCTACCGTTGCTCCGATAAAAGCCCCTGCAAAAACCAGCATTTCACCTGTTCCGGGAATATACATGATATTCAGATAACCCGCATAATTGATGTTACCCGACACATAAGCCAGGATCCCCAGAATGATCCCGATGATGGCCGAAGAGCCGGTTGCCAATCCATCCAGTCCATCCGTAATATTGGCACCATTGGACACAGCCGTAACAATGAAAATCACCACCACCACAAATAAAATCCACCCATAATCCTGCGCCTTATCACCTGCCCATTTAAACGCATCGGCATAATTCAGGTTATTATTTTTGAAAAACGGAATGGTGGATTTGGTCGATTTTACATCCATTTTGGAATAATGTACATTTTCGACCCTTTTGCTATCGCCCTTCACTTCAATATTTTCGCGGATTACCACATCCGGACTCAAATAAAGCGTCAGCCCGACAATCAAACCCAGTCCGACCTGACCCACAATTTTAAACTTCCCGCTCAGACCTTCCTTATTCTTTCTGAAAACCTTGATATAATCATCCAGAAAACCAATTGCACCAAGCCAAACCGTAGTAATAATCATCAGAAGGATGTAAATATTATTCAAACTTGCCAGTAATAATGTAGGGACAAGAATGGCAATGATGATGATGATACCACCCATGGTAGGCGTACCCTTTTTGGCCATTTGTCCTTCCAGACCCAAATCCCTGACCGTTTCGCCAATTTGTTTTTTCTGCAGATAATCGATAATCCTTCTGCCGAAAAGCGTAGAAAGAATCAGCGCAAGAATAAATGCTAATCCTGTTCTGAATGAGATGTAATTGAACATTCCCGCACCGGGCACATCATAAAACTTATCAAGAAATGAAAATAGATGATAGAGCATGCTGGTTTGACTTTTTAGTAATTTATTGTAATAATTTTCCTTTGATTTTTTTCTATGCTAACTGATGCATTTTCTGACTTCTTCCCGGTCGTCGAAATGATATTTGACTCCCTGAATAATCTGGTAATCCTCATGACCTTTCCCGGCAATCAGCACCACATCCCCTTTCTGAGCAATGGCGCAAGCCGTTTTAATTGCCTCTCTGCGGTCGGTAATCGTCAGAGACTTTGATTTCTGAGTCATATCCAATCCATTCAACATATCATTCAAAATATCCTGCGGATCTTCAAACCTGGGATTATCAGAAGTAAAAACAGCCTTCCAGCTTCCCTCAACAGCCTCTCTGGCCATCATGGGTCTTTTCCCCTTATCGCGGTTACCCCCGCAACCAACCACAGTAATCAACCGGCCATTTCCCTGAAGAATCTGGTTGATGGTAGAAATCACATTATTCAGTGCATCAGGCGTATGGGCATAATCCACGATGGCAGTAAAGCCTGCAGGCGCATTGATTGTTTCGAAACGCCCTGAAACTGAATTTAATGCGCTGATGATACGCAATACCTCCAGTTTATCTGCTCCAAGCAGTATGGCAGCGCCATAAACCGCAGTCAGATTGTAGGCATTGAACCTGCCAATGAACGACACATGCACCTGTTGATTGTTGACATCCAGCAACATCCCTTCGAAGCTATGTTCCAGAATCTTTGTTTTAAAATCGGCCCTTCCCCGGGTAGAATAGGTATATTTTGATGCTTTGGTATTCTGAAGCATCACCATGCCATTCTTATCATCATCATTGGTTAAAGCGAAAGCTTCGGAAGGAAGACCATCGAAGAAACCTTTTTTAGCCTTCAGATAATTCTCGAAAGTCAGATGATAATCAATATGATCGCGGGTAAGGTTGGTAAAAATACCACCGTTGAAATGCAATCCTGCAATGCGACCCTGATCGACAGCGTGCGAACTCACTTCCATAAAAGCATGCGTACAACCTGCTTCCACCATGCGATTCAGCAGGAAGTTGAGCGACAAAGCATCCGGTGTTGTATGTGTTGCTTCAACAGCCACATCATCCACATAATTTACAACCGTAGAAAGCAATCCCGTTTTATGACCCAGTTCCCGGAAAAGTTTGTACAACAAAGTTGCAATCGTTGTTTTTCCATTCGTACCCGTAACACCCACCAAAGTAAGTTTTTCAGAAGGATACCCATACCAGGCAGCAGCCATATGTCCCAGAGCAACAGAAGAATCCCCCACCTTTAAAAATACAACATTTTCAGGTTGATTTGAAGGCATTTGAGTACACAGCACAGCAACAGCACCCTTTTCAATAGCCGTATCAATATATGCGTGGCCATCGGAAACAGTGCCCGAAACAGCCACGAACAAATTACCCGGCTCCACCTGTCGGGAGTCGAAATTAATACCCGTAATTTCAGGATTTGCATCCCCTGATTTACTGATGATTCCGGCATTTCCGGTTATTTCGTCGAGCAACATCATATCCTCTATTGCAGTTTTAATTCAATTTTAATTCCCTTTTTTAATTCACTTCCGGCCTTTGGGTTTTGTGCTATCACTTTTCCCCTACCCTGAATAACCACATCCAGTCCGAGCGAACCCAGCAAATAAAAAGCATCCCGGGCGCCCATCCCTTTCACATCAGGAATCAATCCCTTCTGAACCTTAAATTCCTGAGGATTAACAATCGCATCAGCTTCCTTCATTTCCCTCATCCATTTTCCTGAAACCTGCGGAGCCTGTAAAGCCAGCGCACGATGAACATTGGCAATAGCTTTTACATTTCCGGCTTTAACAGCAGGCAGGCGCGGAAAATTATAAACAGTATCTTCCGACATTGCACGAGG
>JBILFS010000168.1:0-5198 GCA_044351455.1 Paludibacter sp.
AGGTCATAACGGTACCCCTGCCTTCCTTGAGCATGTCTTTGTAGGTCATAGTCATGGGAAACCAACGACCCTGAATTTTCTGTACATTACTGAATTCCAAACGCTTGAGTAATTTTCCGCTTTTAGCAAACATATCTACTTTCAGGGGAATATAACGCTCCTGATCAACCCACATTTGTTGTTTGAAATAGTTGACATCCTCTTTAAGTGCTGTCAGGGTGATAATCCAGCATTTCCTGTCTCCAAGCATTTCTTCTCCGGTTACATCCGCTTTATATCTTTCTTCGAGCGGACTATCGCTCATCATATCTTCGTAGGATAAATCGCTTCCCATCACCGATTGCCGGAGCATGTGCCCTGATATTTGAATGACCCTGTCGGTGGCTGGTGAGAAAATCCAGAGTTGTTTATCCAGCTTCAACATCTTGGTTCCTTTTTCACGAGCGGGCGCCAGATATTCCGTAAATGCCTTTTCACTTCCTTCTGCATGAATTTTCATTTCCATGGTTCGTTTACCCCTGGCACTGTTTATTTCCATTGTTGTCACCATAATACGCGATTTGGACGACATATTCGCATCAATTTTATCCAAAATACTTTTCCCACCCGGGTATTGTTGTGCAACTGCTGAATGGCAGAAGAACAACATCATTATTACAATAATCTTCATACTACTTTAATTTATAAAAATTCTTATGTTTACTAATGTGACTTATGTGGTTATTATTTTTAAGCCTGTAGTTCCTTAAATAAATTAGCTGTTTGTCTTTTGTAAATCCCAACTCCTGCCAGCATGGCACCAATCACTGTCGACAATAATCCCGGAATAAAGCCGATAAAAAAAGTTGTGCTATTGATAGATGCTTTGAAAACGGCAGGCATCATCAGATTAGCATCTTTAATCATGTCGCCTGCATTGATGCCATACTTTTCGAGTGGCCAGGCCAGCAATAAACCAAAGATTGTACCGATGACAGAACCCATCAAACCAATTAAAACAGCTTCACCAACCAATGAACGATAAGTTTCGTGTTTATTTTCACCAATGGCAAGTCGCAATCCGAATTCGCCGTACCTTCTCAGTCCGCCTAATAAACCTGCATTCCACAACACAATCGACATCGCAAACACAAAGATAAAGATGATAATCCCCTGCGCATTTTCGGCATACATAATCAGAAAATCCATCCCGTTCATCTCACTCATGGGCATCATAACGGGAGAAAACATATCATTTTCAGGATTCTGAGCATTAAATTCATCAGCAAGATTACGGGCAAAACCATTGTCGTAATTTTCACCTTCACGGAAACCAAGAATCTCTCCGGCGGCATCTTCCATATTCAATGCCAGGCGAACATCATTGATATCTGCGAATATCATCCCTTTGTCTAACATGGTGATACCAAAATGCAACGTACCGCACACGGTGAAATTAAACATGGCCATATCCCCATACATCGTTCCTGAAATCAAAGTCACGACATCACCCAGTTTCAGATTCATCTTTTTGAACAATTCATTGGAAATCAGAATTTCACCCGGATTTTGCGGGAACCTTCCCGAGAAAAGTTTAGTCCTGAGATCCATGCGATTAATCTCATCATCAGTACCTGTCAAATGAATACCCGCACCACCTACATTTCCCTGGGCACGTGTTTGACCGGTTGAATCCGGTGCATCCAGTAATCCTCCGAACATGATTCTTTCTGTCCACTGCATTTCAGGATACTGAGACTTAAGTTGTCCTATTAATTTAGCTACACCCGTGATGGCATAGTCATTAGGTGTTTGTGAAATATTTTCCCTATATGCAGCGGTAACAACCTTCACATGCCCGGAAGAGAAACGTGCAGTTGATTCAATGCTGTCGTTCATAACACCGTTCAGATAGGCCTGAAGAAACACTGTTATCATCACACCTACTGACACAACAATCAGGGGCAATAAACTTCTGCTTTTATCCCTGATCAATCCTTTGAATAAAAATTTTATCATACAATCAGTATTAGATGTTAAACAATTTTACCACGAATGGCATCAGTTGGTTTCATTTTGGCTATTTTTCTGGCAGGCAGATAACTCACAAATGCCGTTACAAAGAATATAAACAGGATTGTTCCGGCCACAAGTTTAGGAGAAATAACCGTATACATGGTATCTGCCATCGGAATACCAAAATCGGCCGCATCCATACCAAAACTGATTCCATGCACAGAGAACCAGTAAAACAATGGAAATCCCCAGATTGCACCAACAATAATTGCCAGCAAGGCATACAATGACCCTTCAAGTGTAAAATGCCATACAACCTGTTTCTGTGTCATACCCATGGCAACCAGTGTTCCTATTTCTCGTTGTCTGCGGAAAATGGCAAGTGTTTGTGTATCGAAAATAGCAAGCATGGCAAGCAACAAAAAGATGAAATACATCACACTCGTACCCATCGATTTTGTTTTTACCATTAAAACGACAGACGCAGTAAGTTGCTCAACCGAATTAAAGACCCATCCTGACAAATCTTTATCAATCATTTCCGGAGATTTAATCAGGATATTGGCTGCATTGGCATGCAATGTCATTTCCTGAAGCCTATCCAATGATATCCAGACTGTTCCGTTATCAATTGATGGAACTGTAGTTTTAAAAATCCCGGCAATCCGGATATCAGCTGCTTCAAAAGTGCCATTTTTGTCCCGCCATCTCAACGTAATCACATCATTCATTTTTAACTTATTCTGCCTGGCCATGAAAGCACCAATCATTACCGGTATTTCAGTACCTGAACTACGAAGCGATTGTGTTGGCATTTGCAAAATTTGCTGGTCAGGGCGAATTCCTTTCAAAAAGACACCCTGCATGCGACCATTGTGATATATCGAAGCCTGCGTGATGAGCACCGGCTCAATCAAATGGTTATCATATTCCTTTTTCAATGATGATGGTATTTCCACAGTACTTGAATCCAGTGAAAACGGGTCGTAAGGGTCATAGTTTTGTTGCCAGTACTGACCTCCTGCCAGTTCCCAGCGCACACTATCGTCGATGGCCTGTTTGCTCCATCCCTGCAAAATCCCCTGCATGATGATGATGAGCACAAAAGAAATGGATAGTACAAATACATTCAGCCATGTTTTGAGTCCGTTTCCAATCAGACTTCTGATTGCTGTTTTAAAAAGTTTCATGGCATTCTTATTTATTCTTTTCAATAATATCATCTGACACTACACGACCATCTTCCAATCTCACTATCCTTTTCAGGTAAGTGATAACCTTCTCATCATGGGTGGCAAAAATAAAACTCGTCTTCAGCTCCTCATTTAGTTTCTCCATGGTTTTCAAGATATTATGCGAATTGGCCGAATCGAGATTAGCGGTTGGTTCATCTGCAAGAACAAGTACCGGGCGTTTAACCATAGCCCTTGCAATCGCTACCCGCTGACATTCACCTCCCGAAAGCTGTGCAGGTCGCGATTTTATTTTATCTGTCAAACCCACCCATTCCAGTGTTTCCATCACCCTTTTTTTCCTTTCTTCTGATGATAAATTCAGGAGCAACAACGGAAATTCAACATTTTCATATACCGTATATACCGGCAATAAATTGTAACTCTGGAAAATAAAACCCAATTCATTTTTTCTCAGATTAGCCGACTGAGAAGGAGTCAGTTTGCCTACTGAATTTCCCAAAACCACCACTTCACCTGCAGAAGGAATATCTAAAGAACCAATGATATTGAGCAGGGTCGTTTTACCTGAACCACTCGGACCAACCAATCCTGCAAATTCACCTTCCTGAAAAGTTAGATTAACATCTTTGAGGGCAGTAAAAAACCCTGTTCCTACTGGAAAGTTTTTAGTGAGATTGTTTACCTGTACGATTGTTTTCATACGAATTTTTTTTATGCATTAAAAATTATAAGTTACCATCAACTGAAGCCCTTTACCCGCAAAAAGATTTCTTGATGCCGTTTGCAGGGAAGGTAAATTATACACCTCCGGATTCCAGAATGCAATTCCGTAAAGTGTCCAGTCATCATAGGAACGACTCCAACTCAAATAATTGAGCCAAAGCGTATTATTCTTTGCCGGAATACAAAATATCATAGCAGAGATATTATCAGCTAAAGTAATCGGATAATTCAGCATAGTACCCAACACATGTGCCGTACTCCCATCAACGAATAATTTATCGCCTGCATGATATCTGAAATATTCCAGCGTGCCACCCAAACCATTGCCAATATTGATTGTAAAATCTATGCCCGCATTCAGCATATCGGTTTTCAATGGAAAATAAAAAGAGCTTAAATAATTGGGTTCCACCAACGACAAACTACCTTCTATCCACAAACCCACCCCCAAATCCCATTTTCCATTGAATCCTATTCTGTTTTCAAGGTGTTCATGTTTCCCCAAAATCATATTAAAACGATTCAAATCTTCTCTCAATGTTCTGTGATGATAGCTCAATCCTATTTCACCGGCACCAACAGGCAATTCTATCCTGCCTCCGAATTCAGGTTTATAAAGAGAAGAACCAAAAGACTCGAATCCTTTGGGATCATCATTTGCTATCAATCCCCACAACCAGACATTGGCATTATTTTCAAAGAAATACTTGGCCAGAACCCCATAAACACCATCTGTCAACTGCAAAGGATCACGAATATCCATGGCATCGAACCACATCAGGGGACGAAATAATCTGGCTGATCCAAAATTAATTTTTTGCAAACCGGCACGAATCTCAAATTTCTCCTCCGAATATCTGAGCCAAATTCTGTAAGGTTTTACTTTAAATGAAGAATCACTTAATTGAAAATCATCAAAAGTTAAATGACCGTTTAAATTCAAAGAAACTTCCGTATCAAATACCTGTTGATTTTTCAGTGAATATCTACCAGTTAAAGCCGGAACAAAGCGAACTCCGGTTTGAAGCAGAACGGGATCATTCAGTCCGGCAACAGTCCACGCACTAACCTGACCGTTTATGTCAAGACTATTCTTCTCCTGAGCTTTTAGAGCTATTAAAAACAGGAGTGCAAAAATCAGTATTGAAGCATATTTATTCATTAAAATTCCAGTGTAATTTAAATAAATATTTCAATGAACTAAATGAAAGATTTTTTTTTCAAAGTTACAAACAAATTGTTATTTTGCATCATTCAGTTGGTATTAATTCCTTAAATTTGCAC
>JBILFS010000169.1:0-5194 GCA_044351455.1 Paludibacter sp.
ATTGGTTGAAATAACCGAGGATATTACCGATAATATTTACAATGAAACGGTTGCAAAATGGTAATTTATGAAAGCAGGACAGTTTTTAAATCTGGTCGAAAATCCCGGTGATGTTACCGCGGAACACGTGCAGGATCTGAAGGAAATTTCGGAAAAGTTCCCGTATTTTACGGCTGCAAGGGTATTGTATCTGAAATCGCTGCAACTTAATAAAAGTGAAATCTTTCAGGAAGAACTTGGCAGGACTGTGCTCTATGTTGCCGATAAAAAGTGGTTGCATTATTATTTAAATCCGGATGATAAATTGCAGCCTGATTCGGGAAATGTAAGAAATGAAAAATATACGGGCAGTTATTTTGACTTGCTGGATGCTGCGGAAGCACCTTCGGGCGAAGCTTCACATAAACTGAAGAGTATTGCCGAAAAACTGAAAGCAGCCAGGATAAGCAAAGAGGAAAATGTTCCCGGGATTCCTGTTGAGATTCCTGTTGAGATTCCTGTTGAGATTCCTGTTGAGAAGCCTGTTGAGAAGCCTGTTGTGGAGGAGAAGGTTCAGGAAAGCAAACAGGAAACACCTGAAGTTTTTGTACTGAAAGCGGAATTTGCTGAAGATAATGCCGCAGTTGATTCAAAAGAGATTGTTGAAATCATTCCTGTTGATGATGAGAAAAATGAAAAGGAAGAACTTGTGATTGAAGAATCTGAAATTCCATCCGGGGAAACAGTTAAACTGGAGTTGGAAGTAAAGGAGCTGATTCGCAAACAGTCGTACCGCGAAGCCATCGAAATTTTGGAGCAATTAAATTTGATTAATCCGAAAAAAAGTGTTTACTTTGCAGACCAAATTCGTTTTTTGAAAAAAGTAATTGAAAATTCATAATATTTTATACACATGTACACGTTTTTTATCATTGTAACCGTAATTGTTTCAATATTGCTGACTCTGCTGGTATTGGTTCAGAATTCAAAAGGTGGTGGATTAGCTGCCGGTTTTACCTCAAGCAACCAGATTATGGGCGTTCGTAAAACAACCGACTGGCTCGAAAAAGCTACATGGACCCTCGTCGTTGCTCTTGTTTTATCATCGGTAGCCGCTGTAGGTTTTCATGGCAGCAAAGCCGATCCTACTCAGTCTGAAATTCAGGAAAACTATCAGGAAGCCAAACAAACTGCTCCCGGTGTTACCAATCCCGGTTTTGGCGAGGAAGGTCAGCAGGAAGGACAAAATCAGGAACAACAGGGACAAAAATAATCCCTGCTCCGGAAATCATAGTAAGCGTGTCAAACTTTTTTTGATGCGCTTTTTTCATTTTAAATGTCAACAATCAAGCTATGTTACAAATAGAAGATACCATCATTAGTTTTGATGTACTCGATAAGAAATTTCTGTGCAACCTCCTGGTTTGCAAAGGGGCCTGTTGTGTGGAAGGCGATGCCGGTGCGCCGCTCGAATGGGATGAGATTGATAAAATTGAGGCTTTGCTTCCGGATATTATCGACGATTTAAGTGAAGCATCGAAGGAGGTAATCAGCAAACAGGGTGTTTTTTATTTCGATATTGAGAATGAACCCGTTACTTCCATCGTCAATGGCCGGGAATGTGTTTTTACCTATACCGATGAAAATGGTATCTGCAAATGTGCCATTGAAAAGGCATACAAAGCGGGTAAAACTGATTTTCAGAAACCCATATCCTGTCATTTGTATCCAATCAGGGTTCAGAAGTACAATACTTTCAGGGCGGTGAATTATCATCATTGGAATATATGTAACTGTGGAGTAACTTTGGGCAATGAACAACAGTTGCCCGTTTATCGTTTTCTGAAGGAGCCATTGATACGCAAATTCGGCGCCGACTGGTTTGAGCAGCTGGATATTGCTGCAAGGGAATTAAAACGCTAATCATTTATTTTCGGGAGGATAAGTTATGCAGGTAGAAATTATTACCATTGGGGATGAAATACTAATCGGACAGATTGTGGATACCAATTCGGCCTGGATGGCCACTGCGCTGAATGCAGCCGGATTTGAAATTGCACAAATCACATCGGTACACGACAGGGAAGCACACATTGTAGAAGCGCTTGAGAATGCACTTCAACGGGCTGATATCGTGTTGTTTACAGGTGGTATTGGTCCGACAAAAGATGATATCACCAAGCAAACCCTTTGTCATTTTTTCAATGCCGAGCTTATTTTCAATGAAGATGTTTACGGGGATATTCAGGAGCTGCTGAAAAACAGGCAGCGGGCGATGAATGAACTTACCCGTTCACAGGCCATGGTGCCCGACAAAGCCACGATCATACGCAATCCGATAGGCACGGCACCCATCACCTGGTTCGATTTTGCAGGGAAGGTAGTGGTTTCGATGCCCGGAGTACCCTATGAAATGAAACATGCCATGCAAACGGAAATCATTCCCCGGTTGCAAAATCAATTCCATGCGCCGCACATCCTGCATCAAAACATCCTGGTAACAGGCTATCCCGAATCGGCACTGGCCCTCAAACTTACCGATTGGGAAAACAACCTGCCCGACGATATCCGGTTGGCTTACCTGCCACATTTCAACATTGTAAAACTCAGGTTGTCGGCATCCACCCGTAATCCTGAAGAGACGGAACGCATCATGCAGGAAAAAATGGCAGCCCTCAGAAACATCCTGGGCGATGCCATCATTGCTGAGGAAGACCTGAAGCCGGAAGAAATACTGGTTGGAATGCTGACAGCAGCAAAATGGCAGATTGCCACCGCCGAAAGTTGCACCGGCGGACGAATATCATCTGCCATCACCGCAGTACCCGGAAGTTCGGCCTGCTACAAAGGTTCGGTAATTGCCTACAGCAACGAAATTAAAACACAATTGCTACAGATACCCGTCTCACTGCTGGAAAGCTGCGGAGCAGTCAGTCGGCAGGTAGCCGAAAGCATGGCAACAGGAGCACAAAAACTGATGCAAACCGATATCGCCATTGGCACCACAGGCATAGCCGGTCCCGGCGGCGGAACACCCGAAAAACCCGTTGGAACAGTCTGGATCGCCATAGCCATACACGACAAAGTGCTCAGCAAAACATGCACCTTCAACCTCACCCGGGCATTGAATCTGGAGAGGACCGTGCAGACGGCGCTGTTGTGGGCGATTGAGGAAGTGAGAAAATGTCTGAATCAGAATTTGCAGAATTAAAGAATTTACAGAATAAGAAAAATCAAACTATGAAAAGGGCCTATTAATCAACTTTGGAGCAACCAGCCTACAATACAAGTTAATATTCAATAACAACAAATAATCAGTTCTGCCTCTTCCGACAGGGCCATCAGCTTTTTTGTTGTTTTCAAAAATGTGGTAATGTATCAGATTTGGCGTTAATGCCCTAACCAGCTGTAAATCAAACAATATTTACAATCAAGAAATGGATAATGATGGGTATTTACCTGTCATTTTCTATTTTTAAAGTCTTAAAATCAAAAGAAACGACACTATATGAACGAAAATATCCCTTCATGCTCCAGATTTGGCGTTAATCATCAATGCCCGGTATGTAAATCGGAAAAATTAATAAAAAGTGGAAAAACTGCTACAGGAAAACAACGTTATAGTTGTAAGAATTGCCAAAAACGCTTCATTACTAATTATTCATATAGTGCCTGTAAACCCAATACCAATCAGCAAATTATACTTTTCACTAAAGAGGGTTTGGGTATACGCAGTACTGCACGTGTGTTAAAAATATCGGTTACTACATTATTAAAACGCATTATCATTATTGCAAAAAAAATTCAGCAACCGCCTATAGTAAAAGGTAAAACTTATGAAGTGGACGAAATGCGAACATTTATAGGGAAAAAGAGCATGTTGCGCTGGATAGTGTACGCTTTAGACCGTGAAAGTAAGGCGGTAGTAAGTTATAATGTGGGTAGACGCACCAATAAAACATTAAAATCAGTCATAAAAAGCCTTGAACTATCAAATGCAAAAAGGATTTGCACGGATAAACTAAAGAATTATCGCTACCTGATTGCTAATAAACTTCATCAAACCCTTGTTCACAGTACAAATCATATCGAAAGACACAATTTGTCAGTAAGAACACATTTGAAACGTTTAAACAGAAAGACCATCTGCTTTAGTAGAAGTCTGACAGTGCTTATGGCAGTATTACGGATTTATTTTTGGGGATAATAATTAAATCCCGGGATGTAATTTTTTCAAATTTTTGTCTTTTTAAATTCACGAGCCTTCACACGCACAACCTTTCCGTTTTTTGACACAACAAGTTCGCCGTCATTTTTTTGAGTAGCTATAACAGAAAATGGGGGTGTAGAGTTGTCTATTTGCATACAATAGTTTTAAATTGATGAAAGTTTCCTGTTATTTACCTGTCAGAATCGGAATTTTAGAATAATTAAGTCTTTGCATTAATAACAATCGTTATTAAATTCCGGAATTTTTCTAATTTTGCAAAACAATTAGTTTTCTCAAATTCTGTTATTACAATGGTGTCTGTTTGATTTACCATTAGTTAAAACCTAAAACATTTACACTTGATGGAAATACATCAAATTCAAAGCAAAATTTATGAGATTCGTGGATTGCGGGTAATGATTGATCGTGATTTGGCTGAAATATATGGAGTGGAAACACGTGTTTTAAATCAGGCCGTTAAGCGCAATCCTGAGCGTTTTCCTGATGATTTTATGTTTCAACTTACAGGAGATGAATTTCATTATTGGAAATCACAAATTGTGATATCCAACGCAAAAATATGGGGATAAGAAAAAAGCCATTTGCTTTCACTGAGCTAGGTGTAGCAATGTTAAGCAGTGTTTTGAATTCGAAAACTGCTATTCAAATTAATATGGGAATTATGCGGGCATTTGTTGTTATTCGTCAGGCAATTGCATTAAATCCTGGTAATGTATCAGATTTGGCGTTACTGCTCTAACCAGCTGTAAATCAAAGTATATTTGCAATCAAGAAATGGAAAATGATGGGTGTTTGCCTGTCTTTTTCTATTTTTATAGTCTTAAAATTAAAAGAAATGACTCTATATGAATGAAAGTAGCCCTTCATGCTCCGGATTTGGCGTTAATCATCATTGCCCGGTATGTAAATCGGAACAATTAAATAAAAAGTGGAAAAACTGCTATTGGTAAACCAGTCGGGTAAACTTGTATAAGTGAAGTTCTG
>JBILFS010000171.1:0-5193 GCA_044351455.1 Paludibacter sp.
ACTGGCTGTTTTTTACCAGCAGATATACCGTGAATTTCTTCTTTGAAGCGCTCGAAAAATCGGGCAAAGATGCCAGGGTTTTAGCCGGATTAAAGATTGCATCGGTGGGTCGGGTTACATCGGCCGCACTGAAAATGCATGGCATCATTCCGGATGTGCAGGCGGTTGAAGAATCATCAGCAGGTTTGTTAAATCATTTCCGGGAGAACAATACTCCGGTGGGGAAACTGCTGATTCCCCGCTCCGACATTGGTTTGCCGGTATTGCCGGAGGGTATGCGTAATCTTGGCTGGGATGTAACCACCGTCAGTGTTTATCACAATACTTACCCGGAAAATCTTATTCAGTTGGATCTGGACAACATACCGAACATCGTTTTTTCATCGCCATCTTGTGTAAGTAATTTCCTGAAACTTTATAAACATTTTCCCCCGGAAAAGAATTATATCTTCAGAGGTAAAGAAACTGAAAAACGCTTCACCCGTTTTCGAAACTTACGAACAGATATTGCCACCCGGGAAAAATTCGCTGACATCAGACTTTCTTCTGCAGATTTTATTTATCCGTATTTCATCGTGGATGGTGAAAATCAGGAACAACCGGTGCATTCTCTCAAGGGTATTTCCCGTTTTTCTATCGACAGACTATTGATTGATCTGGAAGATACTGTTTCTTTGGGCATCGATAAAATTTTACTTTTTGGAGTGATTGACAATAATTTGAAAGATGAAAAAGGTAGTGCAGGCTACGACCCCGATTCGCTTGTTTGTCGCGCCATCCGAACCATCAAAGCAAAATTTCCTCAGTTGATTGTTATCACCGATGTTTGTTTATGTGCCTATACGGCTCACGGACATTGCGGATTGTTGCAGGGCGAAACGATTGACAACGACAGCACATTGCCGCTGCTGGCACAAATGGCATGGGTTCACGCACAGGCAGGAGCCGATTTTGTAGCTCCTTCGGCCATGATGGACGGACAGATTCAGGCCCTGAAGCAAAAGCTAACGGAAAATCGGTCCGAAACGAAAATTCTTGCGTATTCGGCGAAATATTCGTCAAACTTTTATGGTCCGTTTCGCGATGCTGCCGGTTCGGCTCCGGGATTTGGCGACCGCAAAACCTATCAGATGGACTACAGGACGCTGAATCAGGGCGTGGATGAAATTGCGGCAGATATCAGCGAAGGCGCCGACTGGGTGATGGTAAAACCCGCTCAGGCCTATTTAGACATCATCCACAGGGGAAAAACAGCTTTTCCGGATGTTCCCATGGTTGCTTATCAGGTTTCCGGAGAATATGCTTTGTTGAAAAATGGTGCCGAAGCCGGATTAATCAATGAAGCACAGGGATTTTTAGAATCACTTACGGCAATCAAACGTGCCGGTGCCAATTATATTATTACCTATTATGCAAAGGATTTTATCAGAAAAGGCTTATAACGAGGCCGTTCAATACATTCCGGGTGGCGTAAACAGTCCGGTCCGCGCCCTGCGGAGTGTCGGGGAAGCTCCACTCTTTATTTCAAAAGCTGAAGGCACTACCCTCACGGATGTGGATGGAAATGAACTGACAGATTTTTGTTTGTCGTGGGGCGTTTTCATTGCCGGACACAATCATCCGAAAATAAAAGATGCTGTGCATCTGGCTATTGAATCCGGTACCAGTTATGGAATCCCGTCTTTACAGGAAACAACACTGGCAAAAATGATTGTTAATGCCGTTCCTTCCGTGGAAAAAATCCGTTTTGTGAGTTCGGGTACCGAAGCAGTCATGAGCGCCATCCGGGTTGCCCGTGCTTTTACCAACCGAAACATCATTGTCAAATTTGATGGAAACTATCACGGTCATGCCGACCATTTACTGGTCTCGGCAGGTTCAGGCGTGGCACAACTCAGCGGAAGTTCATCGGCAGGAGTTCCGGCAGATTTCACTAAACATACGCTCAGTTTGCCCTACAACGATGCTGAAGCCGTGAAATTGCTTTTCAGCAACATCGGAAATGAAATTGCCGCAGTCATACTGGAACCTGTTGCCGCCAATATGGGAGTAGTTATTCCTACTGATGAGTTTCTGAAAACACTGCGCGATTTAACCACTCAATACGGAGCATTGCTGATTTTCGATGAAGTAATCACCGGTTTTAGGTTGGGATTATCGGGAGCACAGGGTCGGTTGGGTATACATCCCGACTTATCAACCTTCGGTAAAATCATTGGAGGAGGTTTTCCTGCAGCTGCTTTTGGCGGACGTGCAGCAATCATGGATTTGTTGGCACCAGTCGGACCGGTTTATCAGGCCGGAACGCTGTCAGGTAATCCCGTGGCAATGGCAGCAGGTATTCAAACCATTTCCCTGTTGCGTGAACGGGATTTTTACAGCCGGCTCGAACTGAAAAGTGAAACATTCTATGCTGAATTAAAAGACATCATCAAAGGAAAAGACATCGTGTTAAATCACGCAGGTTCCATGTTTACGCTTTTTTTCAGCGACCATGCCATCCATAATTTTGAAGATGTAAAAAACAGCGATACTGCAAGGTTTGCAATGTTTTTCAGGGAATTGCTGAAAGAAAATATCTATTTTTCACCCTCTGCTTTCGAAGCAGGTTTTATTTCAGCAGCGCATTCCCACGAACAATTGGAAAAAGTATTAAAATCAATCAAAAAAGTATTGAAGAACTTGTAAAATCCTAAAATTTCTACTCATAAAAGCATAACTCAGGATTATTTTTTATCTTTATGCCCAAACTCGGATGGAATTCGAAATGCATGAAACGTCCATGTTAAGATAACAATTATAAACTGATGAAAGTTGCCTATCTACTGCCTGGTTCTGGAGGTTCATTTTATTGCGGAAACTGTACCCGTGACAGCTTTATGTCGCATTCATTAAGACAATCAGGTTTTGATGTTTTAATGATTCCAATGTATCTGCCTCTATCTGTGGATAATTGTGAAACTGATAGTCCGATTTTTTACGGAGCGGTCAATATTTACCTGGAACAAATCAGCGCTGTATTCAAATACCTTCCTTCATCTTTAAAAAAACTGCTCGATTCTGATAAAATTCTCAGGTTTGCAGCCCGGCAGGCCGGTTCGACCAATGCTTCCGGCAATGAATTGATGACCATTTCCATGCTAAAGGGCGAACATGGAAAACAGGCTCATGATCTGGAGGTGCTCATTCAATGGCTTCGCGAACATGAAAAACCGGATGTGGTACATCTTTCGAACGCCCTGCTGACAGGCCTGGCCCCCCGTTTAAAAACAGAACTCGGTTGCAAAGTGATATGTACCCTGCAGGATGAAGATGAATGGGTGGATGCCATGCGCGAACCTTTTTCATCACAAACCTGGAAACTGATCGAAGAAAATGCACATTTTGTTGATCATTTTATTGCTGTCAGCACTTATTACGCCGGATTAATTCAGTCCAAAATCAATATAGCGGCATCGAAGATCTCTGTGATTCACAACAGCATCGGAAGTGAAATAATTCGCAAAAACAAACACCGGGAAACATCGCCGACCATCGGTTACATGTCGAAAATCAACAGCGAATTCGGGGCTGATGTCCTGTTTGATATCTTTTGCAAACTGAAGGAAATTCCGGAATTTAACAACTTAAAACTTTTGTATTCAGGAGGTTATACCGACGATTACAAATCCGTTCTGAAGTACATCAAAAAGAAATCATCGGAATTGGGCATTGCCGGCGACATTCGTTTCAGCAACGATTTATCCTTCAACGGAAAAAAGGAATTCTTTGAATCCATCAGTCTGCTATGCGTTCCATCCCGGCGCAAAGAAGCATTTGGCATGTATATCCTCGAAGCTTTTGCAGCTGAAGTTCCGGTGGTGATGCCGCATATCGGTGCCTATCCGGAAATAATTCAGAAAAGCAATGCCGGCATCACCTATGAACCGGAAAATACTGAGAATCTGCTCCTGGCATTGAAGGATGTCCTTGGTAATCCGGATAAATACAATCAGCTAAAACAAAATTGTCATCCGGCTATAGCACAGTATTTTAACACAAAAAACCAATCAGAAAAGATTGGACGGATTTATAAGTAGAAATCAGCAGGAAAATACATTACACATGCAAACATTACTGAAATTTGAAAATATATGCAAATCCTATGGAAGTCAGGTTATTTTAGACCGGGTTTCATTGGAAATCAAACAGGGTGAAACCATTGCCATAGCCGGACCATCAGGCACCGGAAAAACAACACTGCTGAATCTGGCCGGCACACTCGACATTCCCGATTCGGGGAAAATACTGTTTAACAATCAACAAATTTCTGATTTATCTGAAACCGAAAGAAGCATTTTCCGCAACAGGCATATTGGTTTTGTATTTCAGATGCATTACCTGTTGCCACAGTGTACAGTTTTCGGGAATGTGTTGATTCCCACACTGACTTACACCGATAAAGCGGCACGAAAAGCTGCAGCTCAACGGGCAACCGACCTGCTCGAAACAGTCGGAATGCTGCAACACAAAGACAAACTGCCATCGCAACTTTCCGGCGGTGAATGTCAGCGGACAGCCTTTGCAAGGGCATTAATCAATCAACCCGAACTATTACTGGCTGACGAACCGACAGGATCGCTTGATGAAGAAAATGCGGAAATGCTGTCCAACGAATTGCTCAAACTCAACAACGAATTCGGGACCTCACTTATTGTAGTGACTCATTCTACAAAACTTGCGGAGAAGATGGGAAGAAAACTCACCTTAAAACAACACATAATTGTCTGATTGAAAATACTTTATATTTATAAAGAGTCAACAAACATTCCCGGATTACAAAAGAGAGTTTTTTATCAAATATGAAAATTTTCGGTTAATAAAAATCTCCAATTGCTTCCAGATATCAATTAACACATCGTAATGTGAGTATAACATATTAAGTCCATCTACAATTTCATGTTGGTGAAAGGGATATTCATGTGTCAGGATATTTCTGATTTCACGCAATTTAAACCAGTCTTCAGCACTCTCAATTATTTGAAGTTTTTCTAATCTCATTACAATATCAATAAAAGCGACACCTTTAGTATCTTCTCCCAAATTATTCAACACAGATATGAACAATTTTGATCCTATGGTATCCTGTAATTTTGAAAACCGGAAAATAAATTGATCGAAAAAGCTAATTTCCTCATTACATATCTCCCTATA
>JBILFS010000170.1:0-5193 GCA_044351455.1 Paludibacter sp.
TTTGAATGCTGATGCAAAATTACTGCTCCAGTTCTGACTGCCACATTCCCAACTGTCGATGTGCATGTATCTGAGTACTTTACGGGCTAATGCAGTGTCGGTTTTTTCGAATGCGGCTCCAAACCAGTTGTCAAATTGTTTCTGTACGGCTTTTTCCGAAAATTTATCACATTCCAGTCCTTTGCCTCCACCTCCGGTGGCATTGGTATGACCGGTAGAAGTGTGCCCCATGCGCAGAATTCTCCAGTATCCTTTTGGTAAAATGACATTTAAATTACCATTTTTTGCCTGATTTGTCAGATTGATAAGCTTGTAAGGGTCAATACATTCCTGTTCGGGAATATCAGTTTGAGTGCTTTTTTCGCCAATCCTCCAAACTAATCCCGCTTTGCCTTCCCATAAATTCAAACGGGAAAAACCTGAAAGTCTGATGGCTTTGATTTTAAGTGTTGGCTTCCATTTGCCTGCATCGTTGTCTTCGCTTCCGGGCTCTGTACCCTCGGGTGTCCAGCCTAATTTGAAGTATCGTGCTGTTACCGGCGGTATACTGAATGTGTTATTGAATCCTGTGTTTTGCCATCCCTGACGGGGTGGAATCATGGTTTTAATTTTTCTGAAACTGATACCATTGTCGCTTACCGACAGTGTCATGCGCTGCGATTGGAGGTTATTGCCTGCAGGTACAATCTCCAGACTTTTCAGGGTAAATGGTTTTTCGTAAGAGTAAAGGATGTAACACGGACTTTCCGATCTGAAATCGACACCAGGTTCTGAAAAGGGCAAAGGATGTTCTTTTACGTCGCTGGTTATCAGTGGATTATTTTGTTTTAATACTGATTTTTCAACAGGAAATGCAAAAACGGCAATATCCTGATAGTAATCTCTGATGGTTTCAGGTTGCCTGATTTTCAGGTTTTTAATACGACCTCCTCTGATGATGGTGTCAGCATAGACGACTTTCTGCATGGATTCTTCAGGTTTTATCCACGGACCGCCGGCCAGGGCAAATCCATCAGAAATATGCATGCCCATTTGCAATCCCAGACTGTCGGCTATCTGCATGCTGTAGCGCACCATTTCCCACCATTCGGGTGTTAACTGATTGACTGCTCCGGGGAAGTTTTTACCTTCAGGTCCTCTGATCGGGAATAGATAAAATCCGGCTAATCCGGCTTCTTTCATGGCTAACAAATCTGCTTTCAGTGCAGGTTTCGATACTGCCCCGTGCATCCAGTACCAGAATGTCCACGGACGAATGGCCGGGTCATCGGGATGCTGAAATTTTTCAGGATTGATACTCCGGAGGGAAAAACTACAAAGCACTAAAAATAATAAGGTAATTGTTTTTTTATTAACCACATAAGACACATATGTCACATAAGTATGTATTAGTGTTCCCATATTAATGATTTAACCCAATTTAATTTGTGCCTGAATTGATTCTTTAATTTATTAATCTTATGTGACTTATGTGTCTTATGTGGTTAAAAATTTCTTTCGAAAATCAACACAATCCTACCCTGAAAACTACCATCCACCCATTTGGGTTGCGACGATGGGCCAATCAAATCTGTGGCATTAACCTTATTTCTGACAGCAGGTATAACGTTTAATATAGAAATGCCGCTTTCCGGTAAAGTGTATAACAACTTGTCGCGACCATCACGTGGTTGATATACACCCACATACGAATCCGTTGTCTCATTGATGAGCCGGATTTTTCCTTCAGTAGTTTTAAAATTCATCCATTTAACACCGGCAAAATATCCTTTGAATTCCGGATAAGTGAACGACTCACCGGGTACAGGGTCGTTATAGTCATTGTTCCAGATATTGAAAACGGGGCCCTGCATGCGGTTTTGCCAAACCCTGTACGGTCCGGCGCCTAACCATTTTTTATGCTGCATTTTATCTTCAGGATAATCAAACCGAATGCCCAATAAATCGACCACTGCACTGAAATTATAACGGTAATCCAGTTGCAGTTCTCCATCGGGACTGATTGTCCATTTAGCTTCATCCAGATTGCCAAGTTTATAGTTAGCATTGATAATCAGCTTGTTATTCTCTTTTTGAATATCAAAACCACTGAAAACCGCTGCATCGGTAAATTCGGTATAAGTGCGATCTTTTTCTTTGGCTTTTTCATCATCATGGTTGTAAAACTGATCCAGCGATCTGTCGGAACGACGTGCCGCAATAAATCGGGGACCATTACCAAAACTGATTGAATTGCCCGATACTTTCACTTCTTTTAGCTGACCATCTTTTTTGCTGAAAACAAAGGATTTATTACCCGCTACAACAAGGATAGACTCCTGATTTTCTGTATATTCCGGCAGAATTCCCTTTTCAGAAAGAGTATACAGATTTGTAGGTTTTTTTACCGGAACCGACCAGGTCCACAGTTCCTCATTGCGATAATCAAAGGCGCTCAGCAGGATAGCATCCGCACCGGGATCGAGTGTTGTATTCAAATTCAACATTCCTGATGCATGAGGAGCGAGGTTCACATTTTTTACTTCGCCCTGTTTCAGTATTTGAATAGCAGCATTTACATCAGCAGAAGCCGGAAATTTAACCTGTTTCCAGGCAAATCGACAAGTGTTCAGATTCAGAAAATCGTATCGGTTTTCTATGGATAAATTGCCATCAAACTGATTGTCAATCTCTTTGTCCATTATCTGCACAGGGTTCCATATTTGTTTGATGGTATAGTAACTTCCTTCTTTTTCGTGATGAGGACCTACAATGCCATCAGCGCCATAATTTCCCTGATTATCAATAAAACCATCCAAATCAGTACGTTTCAAACCCTCATCGGCAAGTACCCACAAGAAGCCACCGGCACAACGCGGATGTTTGCGCATCATCTCCCAATAGTCGTACAAACCTGCACCATGACCGCCATCATACAAACCGTGTAAAAACTCCGTTGGCATGAAAATCTCCGGTTTGCGCATGTAATTTTGAGATTCGCCGTAGGAGCGGTAGTGCATCGTTTCAAATCCGCCAAAATTACCCTGAGGATGTAGTACCGGACGTTTTTGGGGGTCGTGTTTGGCAAATTCACCATCAAGTTCTGTGTTCCATCCCCCCTCATTGCCATTGCTCCACCAGATTATCGAAGGATGATTCACATCTCTTTCCACCAGCCCCTTGATGAGTCGGGAGCCTGTGGGCGTATCATATTTACCATGCCATCCACCCAATTCATTCATCACATACAAACCGAGGGAGTCGCAGATAGCCAGGAATTCCGGGTCGGCAGGATAATGTGATAATCGTACAGCGTTCATATTCATGCTTTTAATCAGCAAAACATCCTCCAGATTGGCTTTGTAAGATAAGGTTCTGCCTGTCTCCGGTCTGAAACTATGCCGGTTAACACCTCTGACATTAATTTTTACACCATTGATAAAAATTCCGTCTGAAGGTTTCACCACAATACTTCTGAAGCCAAATTTCTGATTCAGTTGATGGATAATTTTTCCATCTTTCAACAAAGAAAACCTTGCTGTGTACAAAACCGGAATTTCCGCACTCCACTGATAAGGTTTGTTTACTTTGAGAGAAGTAAAAGTCTGGTCGCCACCTTCGGAAATACCGTTTACTCCGGTTTGGAGAATTTTTCCCGAACCGTCGATAATTTCTGTCCTGATTTGTGTTGCGGCAATAGCACGATTCAGAAAAACTCCTGCCTGAAAATCGCCGGTCGCATCAGCATGAATAGTTACCCGGGCAATATTAACCGCAGGTTTAATTTCAAGAAAAACCGGTCGGATGATGCCCCCGAAATTCCAGTAATCGGCACGTCTTTCAGCAAGATTTACAGAAGCATTGCTGCTTTCTTTGCTTACATCCACCTCCAGCAAATTCTTTTTGCCATATTTCAGAAAATCAGTTACATCAAAAGAAAAACGGTAAAAACCACCCTGATGAAGCACTCCGGGACGGCGGCCGTTCACTTTCACATCTGCATCGGTCATAACCGCTTCAAAAACAAGTATAACCTGATTCCCGCGCCATTTTTCCGAAGCTTCGAACTCGTATTTATACTGACCCTTTTCATTGGCAATGCCATCGGGAAAAGCCTTCCCGTAGAAACGAATACCATACTGATATTTTCCGTAACCCTGTGTCTCCCAGCAGGAAGGCACCGCAATTTTGCCCCATTTTCCGGCATTCATGCTATCGGAAACCATGAAATCCCAGGCGACGGTATTGTCGGAACCCGTACCCGAGAGGTAAACCCGTTGTGTCTGTATCTGTGAAAAAACAGCAATTGCAGATAGCAGAAAACATGAAAATAAGCTAATAACCCTTTTTGAAATTGATTGCATGTTATGTTGGAGATTTGATTAATTATGCTCGTACATAATAAGACGCAACATCAGCAATTTTGTAATTTATCGGAAGAAATTTCAGCAAATGTGAAGTTATTAAATTAACGACGCTTTTTTTTATTATTGAAAAGCTGTTGAATGATTCCTATAATCAAACCTATCATACCAATAATACAAACAATTGCGATTAAGTTCATGGAGGTGTGATTTTTTACATTGCAAACATACGTATAACATTTTAATAATCAAAAGATAATGTCAGATATATACTGAAAAGTTTACTTGATTCCGTTGAGGGCTTCGATAATATAGTATCTGCGAAGAAAAAGCTAATGAAGCAAGATAAGCTTACAATTCAAGTTAAATATTTAAAATTTCCAGAAAATTCTCAGAAAATTTTTCTTTGGCAAAAACTCAATTTTTTGTAATAAAAAACATATCTTTGCAGAGAAAAATTTTTATAAAAAATGGCACGTACATCAGGTATAATAATTGAAAAAGATGTCAATGGCAAGGCCAGATTTGCCCGGATTGATTTGAGAAAATATGCAGATGAGTTGAAAAAATTTTTCAATGACAAAGGTGTTGTCATTGATGAGATTCAATTAACATCTAAAATGAAAAGAAGCATTAACCAGGCAAAAAAAGGTGAAGTGAAAAGCGGTAATCCTGAAAATATCTGGGAATGAAATTTATTGAAACCCGTGTTGCAGTAAACGACAAGAAGAAAATCAAATCTATGTCAAATTCTGTTAAATTAAAATTTGAAAATTTGATTATTGATATCATCAACAATCCACGGGAAATAAAAACAATTGGAAATCCGGAACAACTAAAGTATAGTGAA